>NZ_LSJT01000099.1:0-403 GCF_001556795.1 Dermacoccus sp. CCH2-D9 | reverse complement strand
TAGCGCGCTTCCATGGCATGGAAGAGGTCTGGGGTTCGAATCCCCATAGCTCCACAAGACAGAAACAGAGGACCACCCAGACACGCTTTTCGTCTGGGTGGTCCTCTGTTTCTGTCTTTGATCGAACTCTGTGATTCGAGGAGCAGGGCGAGCGCCAGTGAGCCCGAGGGAGTCCCCATAGCTCCGACGCGCGAAGCCCGTGTGCCTGCGCGACGCTGGGACGCGCGACGCCCCAGCTGTGCACGCACGCAGCGCGTGACCTGAGGAGTCGTCGCATCGGGGTGAACTCGAGTTGGACTTGCTGCGTCGAGGAGGTAACGTTCTGCGAGTGCTCACGTGAGTGGGTCACGGGGCTATGGCGCAGTTGGTAGCGCGCTTCCATGGCATGGAAGAGGTCTGGGGT
>NZ_LSJT01000098.1:0-1402 GCF_001556795.1 Dermacoccus sp. CCH2-D9 | reverse complement strand
GGCTCTTCACGAATGAGGGTGTAGCGCGGGTCTGAACCCTCCGGCTTCGAGCAGCGACCGAGCGATGTAGTGGGTGAGGTTGCGGAAGCCGAGGGCGGAGCCGCGGAGGTGTTCGAGTCGCCCGTTGATGGCCTCGGTCGGGCCGTTGCTGGTGCCGGGGCGGTCGAAGAACGCGAGGATGTCGCCCGCCCGCTGCTTCATGGTCCGGCCGAGCTTGCGGACCTCGACGAGCACCGCGGGAACGCCGCTGCTGATCGCAGCGATCACCTCCTGCATCATCGCCTTCGCTTTCTTCTTGTCGGGCTCCCGGTAGGCCGCGACGATGCGCTGGTAGATGCCCCAGGTCGCCTCGACCTCGACGTGCTCCTCGCTCGCGAACACTGCGTCCAGGCGTGCCCGCTGCCGGTCGGTGAGCAGGCTCGCCCCGGTATGCAGGGTGCGGCGGGCTTTGTAGAGCGGGTCGCCCTTGAGCCCGCGGTGACCGGTGGTGTCTTGCTGGACCCGACGCCGGCAGACATCCAGCGCGTCGCCGGCGAGGCGGACCACGTGGAACGGGTCCATGACGGGGACGGCGTCGGGGAGTTCCTCGGCGGCAGCGGTCTTGAACCCGGCGAAGCCGTCCATCGCGACCACCTCGATCCGCTTCGCCCAGTCCGCAGGGCGGGCGGCGAGCCACTGCTTGAACACCGCCTTGGAGCGGCCCTCGACCATGTCCAGCAGCCTCGCCGGCCCGGTCTTGTTCCTCGCGGGCGTGAGGTCGATGATCACGGTGACGTACTTGTCGCCCAGCCTCGTGTGTCGCCAGACGTGCTCGTCGACACCGATCGTGGTGACCCCGTCGAACCGGGCGGGGTCGTCGATCAGGCGCCGCTTGCCTTCCGCGAGGACGGCGGTGTTCGCGGCACTCCAGGACACCCCGAGACCTGCGGCGACGCGGGTGACGGTGAGGTGGTCGATGACGATGCCCCGCAGCGCCCACTCCAGGCCGCCGCGGGAGATCTTCGCACGCGGCGCCGCTGCCCGCGTCATGTCCTGCCGCCACGTGCGCCGGCAGTGTCCGCACCGGTACCGGCGCACCCGCACCAGCAGGGTCGTCGGCCGGTGCCCGAACGGCTCGTGCGCCAGTCGACGCGTGACCGTGTCCCGCGGCACGCCCTCGACACCGCACTTCCGACACCACGGGTCGTCCCCGACGACGCGGCATTCGATCGTGGCCCGATCCGGCTCGATCAGCTGGCCGACGGCGACGAGGCCGAGCTCGTCGAGGCGGCAGAACGTGGTCAGGTCAGGGGTCGCGAAAGTAGGGTGGAGCACGTCGAGGTCTTTCGGGATGGCGAGCGTGAAGAACTTCCATCATCCGGGAGACCTCGACCCCTACCCGGCCACCGACGCGCTCAACCGA
>NZ_LSJT01000097.1:0-1861 GCF_001556795.1 Dermacoccus sp. CCH2-D9 | reverse complement strand
ATGCTGTCCATCCTCGCGTTGAATGACAGCCTCCACCGAACCCGGGGCGATTCACCTCGTGGCTGATGCGCATGGACTCATCATCGGGCAAATCGAGAGGCAGGCGCCTACTGATCTGCTCCGGGCTCCACGCGCGCACCCACGCCCGGTCCTTGCGGCGTGGCTTGTTACGGCCCGTCCATTTCTCTACCGGCGGCCCGGCCACGACGTTTCCGTTCTCGTCGACGATGTGGCCGCTGAGTCGTTGCTCAACGTACTCGCGCAACCGCGGGTTCGCCACGAGCTTGGCTTCCTTCGGCCGCCGCGCTGCCATGTCGGCCTTCCACTGCGCGACCGACGCGCGATAGTCACGCGTGCGGCCCCGTGTCGCGGCGTTTCGGCGTAGCTCGCGCGAGATCGTTCCTGGGTCGCGGCCGATCGTGCGAGCGATGTGGCGCACCCCATGGCCTTTCGCGACAAGAATCGCGATCTCTTCACGCTCGGTGAAGCTGAGGTAACGCCCTGACGGCGTCGGCGGCATGAACGGGCGCATCCCACCATGCTGGCGGTACCAGCGCGTCGCGACCGCAGGGGCCACGCCGATGACACGAGCCGCTTCCTCTGCCAGCAATCCCAGCGCTATCTGATCCCAGAACGCTGACTCGACATCCCGGCGGTACTTCGGATGCCCCGGCGACCGCAGCTTCGGTCTGATCGCCCGATCCGCTTGCCACTGTCGACGCGCACCCGCCAGCGCCGCTGATTCCTCTGGATCTCGTCCCACCACACACCCTCACGATCAGGGTGTTGCGACAACCAGTTGAATCCGCCCTGGACTCCGCGGTCGCTGTGGTGCACGAGCCGCCCGCCCTGACGCGCCGCCGGGGTCGTGGTGATCGCCTGCTGCAACGCGATCAGCGGCAATGCCTGCGTCGTCAGCGATGACGCGACCGACCAGCCCACGATCTTCCTTGTGCACGCATCGGTGATGAACGCCGTGTACGCGAACCCACCGACGGTGCGCACGTACGTGATGTCCGCAACCCACAGCTCGTTCGGCGCCATCGCGTGGAAGTCACGCTCGACCAGGTCCGGGCGGTGATCGGGCAGCTTCGATCCAACGGTCGTGAACGGGCGACGCCCGCGCCGAACACCGTGCAGCCCAGCGACTTTCATGAGCCGGGCGGTCTGATCACGCCCGATCATCCAGCCCCGGCGGCGCATCGCGTGCCACATCTTGCGGTGGCCGTACACGCCGTAATTCTGGGCGTGAAGGCGTTTCACTTCCTCCACGAGGACATCGTCGCGGATCGCTCGCGCGCAGCGCGGGCGCGTCTTCGCGGCCCGGTAGCCGCGGGAGGTGGGGGCACCTCCCGCTTGCGGGGGAATGAACCCACAGTCCGTCGCGCGCAGAACGCGACAGATGGACTCGACCCCGAACTGACCCTTGTGTTCGTCGATGAACCGGATCATCTCGTCGTGGGGCGGTCGAGTTCCGCTGCGAAAAAAGCCGATGCTTTCTTCAAGATCTCGTTCGCGCGCCGTGTCTCTGCAAGTTCGCGGCGAAGGCGCCGGTTCTCTTCCTCGAGCGACTCACGCGGCGCTGCCGCGCCCGCCATGGCTAGTTGTTCGCCGACACGGGGCATCCAGTTACGGATGGTCGCCGGCGCGATGCCGAGCGAGGCTCCGACAGCGTCCATCGCGACCCGCTGTGAGCATGCTTCGGCGGCGCGCTTGTCGAGCACCATCCTGACGGCGTGCTCACGCAAGTCCTGGTCGTACTTCTTGGGCATGGTCCGATTCTCCTTCAGGTGGGTCGGAACCAAACCGGCTCTTCACGAACGAGGGTGTAGTCGGTTGAGCGCGTCGGTGGCCGGGTAGG
>NZ_LSJT01000096.1:0-93002 GCF_001556795.1 Dermacoccus sp. CCH2-D9 | reverse complement strand
CCCGCCGGTCGGCAGGACGTGGTTCGACCCGGCGGCGTAGTCGCCGAGGCTGACGGGCGAGTAGGTGCCGACGAAGATAGCACCCGCGTTGCGCACGCGCAGCGCGTCCTCGCGCGAGCTGGCGGTGTGGATCTCGAGGTGCTCGGCGCCGTAGGCGTCGACGACGCGCAGCCCGGCCGTGACGTCGTCGACGAGGACGATGGCCGACTGCGGACCGCCGAGGGCCGTGAGCACGCGCTCGCTGTGCTTCGTCGCGCGGGCGCGGCGCTCGAGGGCTGCCTCGACGTCGTCGGCGAGGCGCGTCGAGTCGGTGACGAGGACGGAGGCCGCGAGGTTGTCGTGCTCGGCCTGGCTGATGAGGTCTGCGGCGACGTGCTCGGCGTCCGCGGTGTCGTCGGCGAGGATGCCGATCTCCGTCGGGCCCGCCTCGGCGTCGATGCCGATGAGGCCCTTGAGCAGGCGCTTCGCGGCTGCGACGTAGATGTTGCCCGGGCCGGTGACGAGGTCGACGGGCTCGCACACGCTCGTGCCATCCTTCTCCCGTGCGCCGTAGGCGAACATCGCGACGGCCTGCGCGCCGCCGACGGCGTACACCTCGTCGACGCCGAGCAGGGAGCACGCGGCGAGGATCGTCGGGTGCGGGTAACCGGCGAACTCGCCGGTGTTCTGCGCCTGCGGCGGGCTCGCGACGGCGACCGAGTCGACGCCCGCGACCTGCGCGGGCACGACGTTCATGACGACCGAGCTAGGGTACACGGCGAGGCCGCCGGGCACGTAGAGCCCGACGCGCTCGACGGGGATCCAACGTTCGGTGACGCTGCCGCCGTCGCTCACCTGCGTCGTGACGTCCTCGCGCGCCTGCGCGGCGTGGACGATCCGCACGCGGCGGATGGCTTCGACGAGGGCGTCCTTGATCGCGGGGTCGAGCTGCGCTTCGGCGGCTGCGAGCACCTCCGCGGGCACCCGCAGGTGCGTCGGACGCACCTTGTCGAATCGCTCCCCCAGCTCGCGCAGCGCGTCGGCCCCGTCATGGCGCACCTGCTCGCACAGCGGACGCACGACGTCGAGGGCCGCCTCAATGTCGAACTGTGCGCGCGGCAGCGCATCGCGCAGGCCGCGTGCATCGAGGGAGGTCAGGGCTGAACCACGAAGGTCACGACGCGAAATCACCGCTCCATTCTAGGCGGCGGCACCGAGCGCCTGCCCGCCCGTCTCAGCGTCGGAAGCTCGGTCCGGTGCTGTTGTGAGGATCCTCACCGTAGAACACGCGGTCGACGACGAGCCGGGCGCGCCGCGAGACCTTGCGGTACTCCTCGCCGAGCTGACGACCGTCACCGGCGGGCAGTCCGAGCAGCGTCGCGATGCCCTCCGCGTCGCGCAGGTCGCTCGGCAGCGACTCGACGGGGCGGCCGCGCCACAGCACCGAGGCGTTGCGCACCCGGGAGGCGAAGGTCCACGCGTCGGCGAGTACCTCGGCGTCGTGGGCGTCCATGAGCTCGAGCTCGGCGAGCAGCCGCAGCGTCGAGATCGTGCCGGTCCGACGCAACTGTGGGTGGGCGTGGGCGTGCTGCAACTGGTGCAGTTGCACGCACCACTCGACGTCGGACAACCCGCCGCGCCCCAGCTTGAAGTGGGTGCGCGGATCGGCCCCGCGGGGAATGCGCTCGGCCTCCATCCGCGCCTTGAGCGTGCGGATGCGACGCACCGCGGCGTCACTGATGCCGCCCTCGGGCCAGCGCAGCGGATCGACGAGGTCGACGAAGGCGCGGCCCAGGTCGGCGTCACCGGCGAGCGGGTAGGCGCGCAGCAACGCCTGGGCCTCCCAGCCCTCCGACCAGCGCTCGTAGTACGAGGCGTAGGAGTCGAGGGAACGCACCAGGGGGCCCTGCTTGCCCTCGGGACGCAGCGCCGCGTCGATCTCGAGCTTCGGATCTGGCCCGGCGAGCGCCGCGAGGCGTCGCAACTCGGTGACGACGGCGAGCGCCTGGTCCTGCGCAGCACCGGCGTCGGCGCCGTCGCGCGGGCGGTGGACGTACATGACGTCGGCGTCGGAGCTGTAGCCGAGCTCACGCCCGCCGAAGCGTCCCATACCGATGATCGTGACGTCGGTGAGGCGTGCGTCCGAGTCATCGCAGACGGCGCGCCATGCGAGGTCGAGCCCGGTCTGCAGCATCGCGGCCATGACGTCGGTGAGGGCCTTCTCGACGCCCTCGAGGTCGAGTTCGCCGAGCACGTCGGCGATGGCGATGCGCGTCAGCTCGGTGCGGCGGACGGTGCGCGCCGCGAGCATCGCCTTGTCGACGTCGTCGTGGCGACCGGCGACGGACGTCATCGTCGCGCTGATCGCCTTCTCGTCACGCGGCACGCGCAGCGCAGGGTCGGCGAACAGCTTGACGCTCTCGGGCGCGCGTTCGAGCAGTTCCGAGACGTAGCGCGACTTCGACAGCACCTCGGCGAACAGTTCCGCGGTGCTGCCCTCGCGCAGTGTGTTGAGGTACCAGTGCGAGGTGCCGAGCTCGTCACTGATGCGGCGGTAGGCGAGCAGCCCGGCGTCGGGGGTCGGGCCGTCGGCGAGCCACTGCAGGATGACGGGCATGAGCGTGCGCTGGATCTGCGCACGCCGCGACAGCCCCGACGTCAGCGCCTGCAGGTGGCGCAGCGCGCCGCTCGGGTCGGCGTAACCGAGCGCGGCGAGACGATCGCGCGCGCCCTCGTCCGACAACTTCGCCTCATCGTCGTCGAGACGCGCGACGGCCGACAGCAGCGGCCGGTAGAACAGCTTCTCGTGCAGGCGGCGCACCGAGCGCGCGAGCTCCTGCCAGTGGGCGGTGACGGCCTCGTCGGGGTCGCGCATCAACCCGACGCCGCGTCCGAGGCGGCGCAGGTCTGCGCTCGACGTCGGCATGAGGTGGGTGCGACGCATCTTGCTCAGCTGGATGCGGTGCTCGAGCACGCGCAGCTGACGGTAGGAGCGGTCGAGCGCCGAGGCATCCGTGCGCCCGACGTAACCCCACGAACTGAGCGCCTCGAGGGCGTCGAGCGTCGAGCGGGCGCGCACCCGCTCGTCGGTGCGTCCGTGGACGAGCTGCAGCAGTTGCACGGAGAACTCGATGTCGCGCAGACCGCCCGGGCCGAGCTTGATCTGGCGTGCCTGCTCGCTGACGGGCACGTGCGACTCGACGCGACGGCGCATCGCCTGCGCGTCCTCCACGAAGTTCTCGCGCTTGCTGGCCTGCCACACCATCGGCCGCATCGCGGCGATGTAGGCCTCGCCGACCTCACGGTCGCCCGCGATGGGGCGCGCCTTGAGGAGCGCCTGGAACTCCCAGCCCTTCGCCCAGCGCTCGTAGTAGTTGCGGTGGCTCGCGACGGTGCGCACGAGGGGGCCCTGCTTGCCCTCCGGGCGCAGCGCGGCGTCGACCTGCCACAGCGAACCCTCCCCCGTGCTCGCCGAGCAAGCGCGCATCAGCTCGGTCGCGAGCTCCGTAGCGAAGCGCAGGGCGACGTCCTCGTCGACCCCGTCCGCGGGCTGCGCGACGAAGATGACGTCGACGTCGGAGATGTAGTTGAGCTCGCGCCCGCCCGTCTTGCCCATGCCGATGACGGCGAGTCGAGCCTGCTCGGCGCCCTCGACGCTCTGCGTCGCGATGTGCAGCCCCGCCTCGAGCGCGGCACCCGCGAGGTCGGCGAGTGACGCTGCCGTCGCGGGCAGGACATTGGCGGGGACGTCGGTGACGTCGAGCGCCGCGATCTGCACGAGCTGACGACGGTAGGCCACGCGCAGCGCGTCGTAGGCGCTGACGTCGTCGTCCCGCCCGTCGATCTCGGCGATGAGCGCCTGAGCGAACGCCGCCTGGTCGCGACGCTCCGCGGCGACCACGTCGCGCCACTGCTCGGGCTTGGCGACGAGGTGATCACCGAGGGCGCTCGAGGCGCCGAGCACGCCGAACAAGCGCGCTCGTGCGAGCGGCTGCGTCAGCGCCTCCGTCAGCGCGCGCCGGCCGGGAGCATCGAGCGCCTCGCGCAACCGAACGAACGCGAGCAGCGCCTGGTCGGGGTCGGCGACCGCGCCCGTGACGTCGAGCAGGACGTCGGTCGGGACGAGGTCGGCGACCTCCTGGGCCATCGAGCCGGCGCGTTCGGTGTCGGTGTAGCCCGCCTTGCGCCAGGCCGCGGAACTCTTGGTCTGCTGCGTACGACTCACAACCGGCGCAGATCCTGCTTGATCTCGAACTCGGTCACCTGGTCGCGGTAGGCGGCCCACTCGTTGTGCTTGTTGCGCAGCACGAAGTCGAAGACGTGCTCGCCGAGCACCTCGGCGACGAAATCGCTCTCCTCCATCGTGCGGATCGCCTCGTCGAGCGAGGCCGGCAACGGTCGGATGCCCATGGCGCGACGCTCGCGCTCGGTGAGCGTCCACACGTCGTCCTCGGCCTCGGGCGGCAGCTCCATGCCCTGCTCGATGCCCTTGAGGCCTGCGCCCAGCATGACGGCGTACGCGAGGTAGGGGTTGCACGCTGCGTCGAGGGTGCGCACCTCGATGCGCGTGCTCTGGCCCTTGTCGGGCTTGTACATGGGGATGCGGATCATCGCGCTGCGGTTGTTGTGCCCCCAGCAGATGTGCGCCGGCGCCTCGGAACCGCCCCAGATGCGCTTGTAGCTGTTGACGAACTGGTTCGTGATCGCCGTGAACTCCGGCGCGTGGTGGAGCAGGCCGGCGACGAACTGGCGGCCCGTGCGCGAGAGCTGATACGGCGAACCCGGCTCGTGGAACGCGTTCGTGTCACCCTCGAACAGCGACAGGTGCGTGTGCATGCCGCTGCCGGGCTGGCCTGCCATCGGCTTCGGCATGAAGCTCGCGAAGATGCCCTGCTCGAGCGCGACCTCCTTGATGACGGCCTTGAACGTCTGGATGTTGTCGGCCATCGACAACGCGTCGGCGTAGCGCAGGTCGATCTCGTTCTGCCCCGGCCCGCCCTCGTGGTGACTGAACTCCACGGAGATGCCCATGTTCTCGAGCATCGTGATGGCGGCGCGCCGGAAGTCGTGGCCCGTGCCGTGCGGCACGTGGTCGAAGAACCCGGCCGAGTCGACCGGCACGGGACGGCCGTGGTCAAGGTCCTGCTCGAACAAGTAGAACTCGATCTCGGGATGGGTGTAGAAGGTGAACCCCAGGTCGGCGGCCTTCGTCAGCGAGCGGCGCAGCACGTCACGCGGGTCGGCGAGGCTCGGGGTGCCGTCGGGCAGCAGGATGTCGGCGAACATGCGCGCAGTGCCGGGGTTCTCGCCGCGCCACGGCAGCACCTGGAACGTCGAGGCGTCCGGGCGCAGCAGCATGTCGGCCTCGTAGACCCGCGCGAGACCGTCGATCGACGAACCGTCGAAGCCGATGCCCTCGGCGAACGCCCCCTCGAGTTCCGCCGGCGCCACGGCGACCGACTTGAGGGTTCCGAGCACGTCCGTGAACCACAGACGCACGAATCGGATGTCACGTTCCTCGATCGTGCGGAGCACGAACTCTTGCTGACGGTTCATGACGCCATCCTGCCTCACCGCGTCACCCGACGACGAGCGGCCCCGGGGATGATCCCCGGGGCCGCTCACATGTCGGACTCAGCCGCTCGCCTCAGCGCGTCAGCGGCGGAAAAGCACGTCGAGGTGCGCCTTGTCCTTGCTCACACCCCTGACGGTGACCTGGACGCCGCTGCCTGCCGTCAGCGTCGAACCCGTCGGGTTGGAGGCGTCGTAGTAGTTCGTCGCCTTCGTGTCGTCGAACGTCGACACGCCCTTGCTCTTCGGGAACGTCGTGGCGTCACCGTTGCGGTGCAGCGTCAGCGACGGCATCGAGGACGAGCCGAACACCGCGTCCCAGGGCTGCAGCTTGTTCGACACGAGCGTGCCGTCCTTCCACTTCATCGCCTGCGCGTGCGAGTCGATGGGCAACACCTGGCCGTGGCCGGGGTGCTCGGAGACGTTGTTGTTCGCGTACTCGTTGTCGACGTACCACATGAGAACACCGGGCTGGAAGGCGAAGTGCTCGACACGCTCTGCCTGCTGCTTGAGATAACCGAAGTTGTACGGACCCGTCTTGAGGTAGCGGTCGTAGCCGTTGTACTGACGGTTCTCTGCGAGGTAGTAGTGCGTCTTCTTCTCGCTCGTCGTGCCCGATGAGAGGGTGAAGCCCTTCGCGACCCAGCCGTTCGTGCCCTTCTCGACGTCGTCCGACAGCAGTGTCGCGCCGTCGGCGACGATGCGGATGTCGTCGAGGAACGGGCCCGCCCCGTGGACGCCGCCGTCACTCGCGTAGCGGAAGCGGAAGTCGACCTTCTTGCCCGCGTAAGCGCTCAGGTCGTACGTGAGGTCGCTCCAGTTCTTCTTCTCACCGGAGACCTCCTTGCCGACCTGCGCCCAGGTGGCGCCACCGTCGGTGCTGACCTCGCCGTAGAAGAAGTCGTAGCCCTCCTCGGTGTCGTACCAGGCGGCCGTCGTCACGCTCGCGGACTTCTTGCCCGTGAGGTCGATCGAACGCGTCAACGTCGAGTTGAGGTTGTCGGCGCTGCCGCCCCACCACTCGTTGGCCCCCGACTGGGGCTTGTTGTACGTCGTCGTGATCGTCTTGTCTGGCAGGTTGATCAGGGCCGCCTGGCCGAGCGTCGCCGAGTCACGGTCGCTCGGACCGATCTGGACCTTCTTGCTCTTGCCGTAGCTGACCTTCGTGGCGTCGAGCCAGCCGAGCTGCAGCTTCTCCCACGGACCCATGTAGCCCGGGCGCGAACCGATGTCGGTCTTGCCGTCGCCGAGCCACGAACCGGCGCTCATGAGCGACCAGTACGAGACGTCGTTCTGAGCCTTGTTCGTCGTGTCGTACAGGTCCGGCAGGCCGAGGTCGTGACCGAACTCGTGCGTGAAGACACCGAGACCACCGTTCTCCGGCTCGGTCGTGTAGTCACCGATCCACAGGCCCGTGTCGCCGAGCGGCACACCACCGAGCTTGTTCTGCGACGGGCCGGCCTTGCCCGCGAGGTTCTGGTACGCGTACCAGCGGTGGCTCCAGATGGCGTCATCACCCTGGGCGCCACCGCCGGCCTCTTCGCCCTCGCCGGCGTGGATGGCCTGGAAGTGGTCGATGTAGCCGTCGGGCTCGTCGAAGTTGCCGTCGCCGTCGTAGTCGTAACGGTCCCACTTGTCGAAGCTCTGCAGGTACGCCTTGATCTGGGCGTCGCTCTTGCCCGCTGCCTTCTGCGCGTTGACCCACGCCGTGGCGCTGTCGGCGATGAAGGACCAGGAGCCCTCGGCCTCGCTCGTGCCATCACCCGAGACGGGGTTGTGGCCGTAGCGCGCCTCGTTGAAAGGCACCTTGACCCAGTCGCTCACGTCGCCCTCGACGTCGAAGCGGCCGTTCGACTGCTTGGAGTAGAAGTCCTTGAACGACTCCGAGCTGCCGAACATCATGTCGAAGTAGTGCTGACGGTTGAAGTCGGCCTTCCAGATCGTGCTGTTGTTGTCGGTCGCGCCGCCGTCCATCTTGCGGTCGGGCTGGGCGATCTTGTTGTGCAGCGGGCCGGGCGCGCCACCGGCGGCGGGCTTCGTCTGGTCACCGAACTCGACGAGGAAGCTCAGGATGTTCGCCTTCTGGTTGACGTCGTACTGGACGTAACGCGGCTTCGTCTTGCCCTTCTTGTCCTTGCCCTTGACCTCGATGACGCGCTTGCCGTTGACCTTCTTCGTGGCCGCCTTGCCCGTGACGAGAGCGCTGACGGCGGCGTCACGCAGGTCGGCCTTCTTCTCCGCGAGCGGGTTCGGACGGTCGTCGGACTTGCCGACGCGGGTCTGGCCCTCGCCTGCGGGCGGGGCGTTGTTGGCGGAGGCGACCGGGGCTGCGATGAGACCGAAGGCCGTCACCGTGCCGACGAGAGCCGCGGCCATGCGCGGCGTGTTCGAACGACGATGTGTCATGAGTACTCCAGGAGCAGAAGGGCGCCCACGTCCAGCACGTGAACACTGTGAAGATACCCAGCCTCCCCTCAGCGAACGGTGATGTCGCTTACAACATTTGCGTAACGAAGGGTGCTATCACGATCCGCCCCCGCCAGCGGATGGGAACGGCTCCAACGGCTGCTGATTACGCTGGAGCCATGAGTGAAGAGGCCGCCCCGTACCGCACCGCCGAACGCAAGCGCATCCGCACCGTCACGCTGCAGCAGTTGAAGGAGCGCGGTGAGCGTTTCTCGATGCTCACCTCCTACGACATGTACACGGCCGAGATCTTCGACGAGGCCGGCATCGAGACGCTCCTCGTCGGCGACTCGGCGGGCAACAACGTGCTCGGTTACGACACGACGCTGCCCGTCACCCTCGACGAACTCATCCCCCTCGTGCGTGCCGTCAGCGGCGCTGCGCAGCACGCCCTCGTCGTCGCGGATCTGCCGTTCGGCAGCTACCAGGAATCGCCGCAGCAGGCGTTCGCGAGCGCCGCGCGACTCATGAAGGAAGGGCGCGCTCACGCGGTCAAGCTCGAGGGCGGGGCGCACATGGCGCCCACCGTCGAGCATCTCGTGCGCGGCGGCATCCCCGTCATCGCGCACATCGGGTTCACGCCGCAGAGCGAGCACACGCTCGGCGGGTACCGAGTCCAGGGCCGCGGCGACGACGCCGAGCGCATGGTCGCCGAGGCGCGGGCGCTGCAGGACGCGGGGGCTTTCTGCGTGCTCATGGAGATGGTGCCGGCGCCCGTCGCGCAGCAGGTGACGGACGCGCTGCGCGTGCCGACGATCGGCATCGGCGCCGGCGCCGGATGCGACGGTCAGGTGCTCGTGTGGACCGACTTCGCCGGCCTGCGTGACGGCCGCTATCCGCGCTTCGCCAAGAAGTTCGCCGACGTGCGCAGCGTGCTGCTCGACGCGGCGCGCACCTACCGCGAAGACGTCGCCTCCGGCACGTTCCCGGCGCCCGAGCACAGCTTCGAGAGCTGACGCCCGCGCTCGTCGTTCGCGCGGGACGCGAGAGGATCGGGTATGTCAGCGCTGGTGTGAGGGTGCTGAGTCGGCGGCGTCAGGTTCGGGCCGGGCGGCACCCCATCCGGCGCGCATGAGCTTGGCGGGCCAGTAGGCGAGCATCGCGGCGGCGAGGACGCCGAAGATCGCGTTCACGACGACGGCGGCGCTCAGGCCGGCCAGCGCCGTCATGCCGGACAGGGCGAGCGGCCCGATCGTCGAACCGGTGTCACTGAGCTGGCGCCACAGGCCGAGGAACGGCGCGCGTCCGACGTCGGGCGAGAAGTCGGCGCCGAGCGTCATCACCATGCCAGAGCCGATGCCGTTGCCGAACCCGAGCGCGCAGCTCGCGGCGAGCACCGCGGCGAAGGTGTGGGCGAACGGCAGCGCGACGAGGGCTGCGGCCATGATGAGCATCGACGGTACGGCGACGGCGGCGCGCCCCCGCACGTCCATGACCTTGCCGGCCGGGTAGAACACGAGCATGTCGATGCCGCCCGCGATCCCGTAGATGGCGCTCGTCGACTGCTCGTCGAGGCCGATGTGCGTGCACCACAGCGGGATGACGACCTGCCGTGTCGCGCGCACGGCCGACACGAGCAGGACGCCGAGCCCGGCCGTCAGCAGCACGCGCGCGAACGAGCGTGCGACGGTGCGGGTGGAGACCCGTTCGACGGGCCCGGTTCCGGCCCGCTCGACATCCTCCATGAGCAGCGCGCACCACGTCGCGAGCGCGAGGAAGACGATGGCGAGGACGAAGACGGAACGCCCGCCGAACACTCCGATGAGGGCGGCGCCGACGAGGGGGCCGACGAACATGCCGATGCGACCCACGCCGCCGAGCAGCGACAACGCGCGCGCCCGGTGCGTGGGCGGGACGGCCTCCGTCAGGTACTTCTGGCGCGCGAGCATGTAGACCGACGACGCCATGCCGATGATGACGACACCGAGCATGAGCGCGACGAGGCTCGGCGCGAGGCACAGCAGGCATCCCGCGGCCGTGACGACGCCCGCGAGCACGAGCGCGCGACGTTCGCCGAGGCGCTGCGTGATGAGTGAGGCGGGGATGTTCGACACGAGCGAGCCGAGCCCGATGAGCATCGCGACGAAAGCCGCGAGCGCCACCGACGCGCCGCGCGCCACGGCCGTCGAGGGGATGACGGGCAGGATGGCGCCCTCAGCGGCACCGAACAGCAGCGTCGGGCCATAGGCGGGGATCGCGAGCCGCCGCAGATCGAACCCGAGCTCGCTCACCTGTGCTCCCCTTCTTCGCACCCGTCGTTGCATTGCGATGCTATGCGTCGATGGCGTGGGGCGCGTCAGCGTCTCACGTGGGGCTCATGGGCGGCCCTACCCGGCAGGCAACGGTGACATTCCTGGCCAGATGCGCGCGTCGGATCAGCCGCATCACGCCGCGCCAGATCATGACGACGGGCCGCATCCCTCGTGGGATGCGGCCCGTCGCGCGTGGATGGGTGCGTCAGTCGTCGCCGTTGAAACGACGCTCTTCAGCGTCCCACTCCTCGCTGCGCTTGTGCGCGGATTCGATGGCGTCGCGCGCCGCGGCCTCGGTGGCGTAGGGGCCGAGCATGTCGCTCTTGGCGTTGGTCTCCTCCCCCTGCTCCACGGCACCGGTGTTGACGTTGTACCAGTAGGCCATGACGGCTCACCTCCTCGCGCCTGCGGGCGCGTCTTGTGCGGGCGCCGAGCCCTGTCGGACCCGGCCTCTAGACTCAACCCTATGACGACGACGCGCTCCACGACCACGTCCGGCCGCACGATCACCGCGGGCACGATCAGCCCGCGCCGCAGCGTGCCTCAGAAGATCGCCCGCCCCGAGTACGTCGGGCGCGACGAGGCGCGCGAGGGCTTCGAGTCGTACGTCAAGGACGCGGAGACGATCGAACGCCTGCGCGTCGCCGGGCGCATCGCCGCGGGCGCGATGGAGGAGGCGGGCAAGGCCGTCGCCCCCGGTGTCACGACCGACGAGCTCGACCGCATCGCCCACGAGTACATGCTCGACCACGGCGCCTACCCCTCGACGCTCGACTACCTCGGCTTCCCGAAGTCGCTGTGCACGAGCGTCAACGAGGTCATCTGCCACGGCATCCCCGACTCGACGGTGCTCGAGGACGGCGACATCGTGAAGCTCGACGTCACGGCCTACAAGGACGGCGTGCACGGCGACAACTGCGCGACATACCTGTGCGGCGACGTCGACGACGAGTCGCGCCTGCTCGTCGAACGCACGAAGGAGGCGATGATGCGCGGCATCCGCGCCGCGAAGCCGGGGCGGCAGGTCAACATCATCGGCCGTGTCATCGAGCAGTACGCGAAGCGGTTCGGCTACGGCGTCGTGCGTGACTACACGGGCCACGGCATCGGCACCGAGTTCCACAACGGCCTCATCATCCCGCATTACGACGCGGCGCCCCACTACGACGACGTCATCGAGGTGGGCATGGTCTTCACGGTCGAGCCCATGCTCAACCTGGGTTCGGGCGAGTCGGCCCCGACATGGGACGACGGCTGGACGGTCGTGACGGCCGACGGCTCGCGTTCGGCGCAGTTCGAGAACACCCTCGTCATCACCGAGACGGGCCCGCAGATCCTCACCAGCGTCGACTGACGTTGCCGCAGGCCCAGCGCCTGCGCACGAGGGCTGACGGGCGGCGCGGTTAGGCTGTCGACGAGTTCGTCGCCGCACGCGAGATGTCGGTGGCCCCGTCCCGTGCAGTGCGATTCCCCTGCAGTTGATCAAGGAGCCCGAGCATGACCCGCACGTCCTATCCCCTCGGCATCGACGTCGGCGGAACCGGCATCAAGGGTGCCCCCGTCGACCTCGACAAGGGCGCGTTCGCTTCGGAGCGCATCCGTTTCGAGACGCCCGCGGGTGCCTCGCCTGACGCTGTCGCGGACGTCATCGCCCAGATCGTCGAGCACTTCGCCGACATGATCGGCGACGAACCGATCGGCGTGACGATTCCCGGCGTCGTGCAGCACGGCGTCGTGCGTACGGCCGCGAACATCGACAAGGCGTGGATCGGGACGAACGCCGAAGAGCTCATCTCGGCGCATATCGGGCGCGACGTGCTCGTGGTCAACGACGCCGACGCGGCCGGCATTGCAGAGAACTTCTACGGCGCGGCGAAGGACACGGACGGGCTCGTGCTCGTCACGACGCTCGGCACCGGCATCGGCACCGCCGTCATCAACGACGGTGTGCTCGTACCGAACTCTGAGCTCGGCCACATCGAGGTCGAGGGCCACGACGCCGAGACGCGGGCCGCTCACTCGGCGAAGGAGCGCGAGGAACTGTCGTACGGCAAGTGGGCCAAGCGACTCACGAAGTACTACACCTCGCTGGAGAACCTGCTGTGGCCCGACCTGTTCGTCGTCGGCGGTGGCGTGTCGAAGAAGGCCGAGAAGTTCCTGCCACTGCTCGACATCCGCACGCCCATCGTGCCCGCCAAGCTCGAGAACGCCGCCGGCATCGTCGGTGCAGCGCGCCTCGCGCACGATCGGCACGTGAAGTAGCGGCCACTGCTCGGCCGTCACCTGCGACCAGGCGCGCCCGAGAACTCGCCCGATGACGACGAGGCCGGCTTCCCGCAGTGTGCGGGAGCCGGCCTCGGTCGCTTCGTGGCGTGCTCACCCAGGGTGGTGGTGCGCGGCTGTTCGGGCCGTGGTGGGGCTCCGAGTCACCTGCCGGTTCGCGCACTCGGGGTGGTGAGCGCGTCGAACGCGATGCCTCAACTCTTGCAATGTCGATCATGCTGCGCAACACCCACCGCCTTGATTGGTCATTATGATCAAGGTGGCGGGGCGTCATGCGTCGTTGCTTGGCCACGACGCCCAGGTCGGCAGGCACCGGGCCCTTCCAGCGTCAGGCTCGGGTGGGCGTGAACTGCTCGTGCGACCTGCGCGGGGCAGCGCACTGCACTGTGCTTCAGGCCATGGATGCGGTGCGCTGAGCACGCGTCACGACTGGAACGAGGATGATCATGGATCGACGCTCCCACGCCCGACGCGGCGCAGCTCGACAAACAGACACGGGGCCACGCACGGCGACGACGTCCGCGACCGCGACGTCATCTGGGTCGCCGCGCCCGACCTCACCGCCGCAGCTCGACGAGACGGATCGGCTGCTCCTGCTCGCTCTCGACGAGGACCCGCGTATGACGACGATGGCGCTCGCGCAGCGTTGCGGCCTGGCGCGCGGCACGGTGCACGCGCGGCTGGAGCGGTTTCGCGAGCGCGGCATCCTGCGACTCAACAGTGCGCGCGTCGACCCGGCGACGCTCGGACGGCCCATGAGCGCGATGGTGGCGGTCGAGCTGGATCAGCACGACATCTCGGGCGCGATCGACGGGTTGGCGCAAATCCCCGAGGTGCTCGAGTGCTTCGCGCCGGCCGGCGAGACGGACCTGCTCGTGCGCGTCGTCGCGCGCGACCCTGACGACCTCTATCGCGTCAGCGAGGAGATCCGCCTGTGCCCCGGCGTCACTCGAACCCGCACGAGCGTCTACCTGCGCCGCGTCATCCCCTACCGTATCGACCCGCTGTTGCGCGAAGGCATCGACGAACCGACGTCTGCGCGCGACCGGCGGGGGTGAGGCGGCGGGACGGGGCGGGCGACGACGTCGTGGGTGCGTGAGGCGCATCGCGGTGTGGAACCGAGCCACGTGCTCGAGGAGCTGCTAGCAGTTCCGGCGCTCAAGCGTGGGAGCCGACGCTGCACCTCACGCAGTCGCCCGCGGTGCTGGGCACGGCGGAACCGAGGCGACCGACACGCTCCCAGCACGGGCGCGGGTGTGGTCGACTGGAGCCATGAGCGACGACATGACGCAGCGTCCCGGCGGGCGGCCCGATCCGATGCGCACCCTGACGGCGGCGGAGGTGGCCGCGCAGGCCCCGGCCGGGTGGACGCAGATCATGGGGTCACTGCGGGCGCGCTACCGCACTGGCGACTTCGCGACGGGGTTGCGGCTCGTGAACCTCATCGGCGAGTCGGCGGAACGGTGGGATCACCATCCCGACGTCACCCTGACGTACGGGGACGTCATCGTCAGCCTCGTCAGCCATGACGTCCGCGGCATCACGAGCCGCGATCTACGGATGGCGAGGTTGAGCGCCGAGCACGCGGCGCACCTGGGCCTCGAACCGGGCGTGGCCGGTCTCACCCAGATCGATCCGGGGCTCGACACTGCACACGCGGACGAGGTCGCTCCGTTCTACTCGGCGCTCTTCGCTGCGCCGCTGCGTGACGGTGAGCCCGTCGACCCGAGCGGCCAGACGCCGACGGTGTGGTGGCAGGCCCCGGATGATGCAGACTCCCCCGATGGCGATGCGGCCGACGATTCCCAGCTCCCGCCGGCGGATCACGAGCAGCGTTGGCACTTCGACGTCTGGGTGGCGGCGGAGGCCGCCGAGCAGCGGCTGGCAGCCGTTCTCGATGCCGGCGGCCGCCTCGTCAGCGACGCCCACGCCCCGTCGTTCTGGGTCGTCGAGGACGCCGACGGCAACCGTCACTGCATCTGCACGCCCGCCGGGCGATGAGGGACTGGGCCGACGTCGCGGAGGGCTACCGCCGATCGTTTGCACGGGCTTGCGCGGGCGCCACCGGGCCGCTCCTCGCCGCAACGAATGGACCAGCGCGGCCACAGCGACGACGTCTGCGCCATCTCGACGTCGGGTGCGGCGACGGTCGCTTGGCCGCTGCCGCGTCAGAGAACGGTCGTGCGGTCGTCGCGTGCGACGCGGACGCGACGATGTGCGAACTCACCCGCTGTTCGGCACCCGACGTGGCCACTCTGAAAGCAGCGCTGCCTGAACTCCCTTTCTGCTCCGGCAGCTTCGACATCGTGACGGCCAATTTCGTCATCAATCACGTCGAGGCGCCGTGCGCGTCGATGCGCGAGCTGTCCCGCGTCTGCCGTCGTGACGGGATCGTGGCGGCGACGATCTGGCCCGCCGGTGGCGCAGGATTCGGCCCCTTGCTCCGCGAGGTGCTCTCCCTCCCCGATCTGTCGCCGCTGCCTGACCAGTCCCTACCTGCCTATCAGGACTTCGAGCGAACCCGCCGGGGCCTCGGTTCCCTCTTCGCCGCGGCGGGCTCGACGATGTCCGATCCACCGACATCAGCTGGACGTGGACGGTGACGCCCGAGGACCTGTGGGCGGGCATCACGGCCGGCGTGGCGACGCCGGGCATGACGTACCTTGCTCAATCAGCCGAGGTGAGGGCCCGGATGCGGGAGCTCTTCTTCGAGACGGCCCGCACGATGTGTGCCGAGGGGACGCTGACCTTCGATGCTCGCGCCGTGCTGGCGACCGGGCGCATTTCGTGAACCTCCGGTGGGCCTGACCGTGCGATGACGCGTGGCGTTTCCTCGGCGCAATAGGGTCGGCGGCAGGACGGGCCACCCCGTGACCGACAGCGGACGTTGACTCAGTCATAGGCACGCTGCGCTCGGCATTGCTGGGGTCGCTGCACGGCACCGTAGCTGGCGAGGGGCAGCCGATCCGCTGGGGGTTTCTCGCAAAGGTACGGACCAGCCCGGCTTCGACCGGTCAACCCGGCGTGCAACAATCTTCCGTCATTCGAACATATGTGCGATAATGCAGCATGGACAGCATCGTGCGGGAGAGCCTCGAGGCGCTCACCTGCCTGCCCGGCGACGAACTCGTCGAGACATGGCAGGCACTGACGCGCGTGGCGGCAGACCGGGCGCTCGCGAGCGGTTCCGCGCTGACGTCCGATGCGGACGACGGCGTGACCCTCGACGACCAGTGCGCAACCCTCGCGGCGACCCGCCGCGACCTCGAGCGAGCGGCAGAGGCGGCGCGCATGGTCACCCGGATGGCGCAGACCGTCGTCGACCTCACCGCACATGCTCATCACGACACGGTGCGGGCTCAGGATCATCTTGAGTTCGAACGCTTCGCACGTGCTGACGAGTCGTACCCGCTCGGGCCAGGCGAGTTCGCCCCCGCCCACCTCGCTGCGGTGCCCGGGATGCAACCCGGTACGGTCGCGGCGATGTCCGATGACGTCGCCGCACTGCGCAGCCGCACCCGCGGTCGCTCGAGCAGCTGCACACGGTGACGCGCGCATGCCTGCGGTGCGCGCCATCCTGCACGAGCTGCAGCACCTCGAGCCCAAGGTCGCGTCCGGCATCGAGGCCGACCTGACGAAGGCCGGCGCCCACCGCCTCGGAGCCGACGCGGCACGTGCGCGGGCGCTCACCCTGCTCCACCGGCAGGGTCTCGCGAAACCGCGCGACCCTGATGAGACCGCACGTGAACACGCCGTCTGGTTCACTCCGCACCTCGATTTCGACGCGTTGACGCAACTGCACGTCACCCTCGACACGGGCGACGCGGTGGCGCTCGACGCCGTCATCGAGGAACGCGCGCGGTCGTTGCGCGAGAACAGCCCGCCCGGAGCGGCTCCCCCGGCCGGATCGCTGCGCGTCAAGGCGCTTCTCGACCTCGCACTGGAGAACAGCCGCGTCAGCACGACACTCCACCTGTGGCTCACCTACCCGGGCTGTCACATCGAAAAGGCCGCGCCGCGCTTCCACGCGGCATAGTGGGCCGCGGAAATCACGCGCGCGAGGCTTCGCCGCTTCCCGCATCGTGGCGGACGGCCTCGCGAAATCAGCGGCAACGCCCGGCAGGCGATCTTGAGGCTTCTGGGCAGCCGATGGCGACGTCGCCGTTCGGCCTCGAGGTGGGTCGAGCGGAAGCCACGTGGCAGGGCACACGAGTCGACAAGTCGCTCGGTGGCAACCGCCGTCGTACGCGCCGAGGAAGTCAGTCAGCCAATGCCGGTTGCCGTGATGACGATCGCCGGCAGGCGCCGAATCAGTGAACTGAGCCGAACGAGCGCTCCTCGCCGTCCGACGCGAGGGTCAGCCAGCTGGCCCCCGCCGCGGCCAGCCCCGACGACCGGCAAGGAGCGGCGGCGTTCGGCCGCGCAGGACAAGGCATGCGCAGAACAGGCAGTCGACCGCCGCGCAAACTCCGGCTCGCCACACGTCGAATAACCGACGACCCGCCCGATGGGACATCAGGCGGGTCGTCGCGGGTCAGGTCGGCGTCAGTCGAGGCGGTGCCACGCTGCGTCAGCGCGCTTGGCGCGAACGTCAGATGCCTTGGAGCGGGCGCCCGCTGCGGCGCCGACGAGCGTCCCCTTCGGGTCGTTCTTGAGCGACACAGCCGTCTTCTTCGCCGCGGGCACGCCGCGCTTGAGCGTCGAGCGCACCACGGGCAGGGCCGTCGCGAAAACGGGGAACATCGGCGAGAGCGACTTGTCGTACGTGCCGACGAGCATGTCCTCGTGCTTGGCGAACTGGCGCTTGAAGTCGCTGATGCCGTCATTGAGGAGCCCGTTGAAGTCATAACGTTCGACGCCCTGCGCCTTGACGTGCGTCATCGCCCAGAACTTGAGGCCATAGTTGAGGCGCAGCTTCATGCCACGCGGGCTGACGCCGCCGTACAGCTCGAACGCGGTCTTGCCGGAGACCACGAGCCACACGAACGCGACGACCTCGTCGCCCTCCCACGCCGCGATGAGCTGCGAGGCGGGGCCCATGAAGTCGCGGATCTGCTCGTGGTAGAGGTCGGAGTGGACTGCGAAGTTCGCGCGCTTCGCCGTCTCCTTGTTGATCGCGAGCACCTGATCGAGATCGGCCTGCTCGGTGACGAGACCGAACCGGACGTTCTCG
Source organism: Dermacoccus sp. CCH2-D9 (assembly GCF_001556795.1). Lineage (NCBI taxonomy): Bacteria > Bacillati > Actinomycetota > Actinomycetes > Micrococcales > Dermacoccaceae > Dermacoccus > Dermacoccus sp. CCH2-D9. The sequence goes on along the minus strand of NZ_LSJT01000096.1, from coordinate 75,278 downwards.
GCCTTGAACGACTTGCGCACGTTCTGACGGGTGGAGCTGCTCAGCTCCTTCATGATCGTGTCCTCGTCACGAGTGACGTCGACGATCAGCGTGTGCGGGATGAGCCCCGTGTTGTCACTGCGCACGTACCCCGCAGCCTCGACGTCGGCGAGCCACCCGGACGTCGGCCGCGCGACGAGGGACGCGATCTCGTCGTCGGACGCGCCCTTCTCGAGCGGCGCGAACGGCGCCTCCCAGTCGGGCTCGATCGTCAGGCCGATCGGGCCGTGCGTGTTCTTGACGTGCTGCGCGAGCGCCGCGACGACACGCGCGCGGTCTGCCTCGGCGGCCTGCGGGCCACGCGGCACGTAGGCGAGCGACTTGAACGGGGCCGGTAGGCGGCGCAGCAACACCTGCGCCGAGCCGACGACGTCGTCACCGTCACGCACGACGACGCGGTCGGCCGACCACTCGTACTGCGACTTCAGCTCGCCCCAACCCCACAACTGCAGCGGGTGGCCGCCGGAGGAGTTGACGAGGGCATCCCACTCGTCGCGGTCGTGGCACGAAGTCACCGAGAGCGTCATGCGCCCAGGTTATCGGCAGGCGCCGACACCCCACAAAGCCCGACGCCCCAACCGCGACACGTCGCGTCGGCGGCCACGCCTGTCGGGCACTCGCCGGGGACTATCCCACCGAGCGGGCGCCGTCGGCTGCACTCTTGTGCGACGACAGCCTGATCCCCCCGCCCAGCGCTGCCGGGAGCCCAGCTAGCGGCTCCCATTCATTCAGCACGTGTCCGCACACGGCGTCATTGGCAGCACTGAAGCGGCCTGCCGCCGATCGCACCACCCGCGTCATCCCGGGCGGGTCAAGCGGACAATTCGACGCTGTCGCCGACGGGCACATCGATGACGTCGACGCCGCCGTCGCGGCCGAAGTCGGCGACGTGGTTCAGGAAGATGCCGCGCGCGGCGGGGGCGATGATCTGGTCGTGGATCGGCACGACGTGCTGCGGCGCGACCGCGCGGACGAAGGCAATGGTCTCCTTGACGGCCGACCACGGCGCGGCGAGCGGCACGCACAGAAGATCGATGTTCTCGGGGCGCCCCTCGAGCGAGTCACCGGGATGGAAGACGCGCGGCTCACCCGGCGCGCTCACGACGATGCCTACGTTGCCGACGCGCGGGATGTAGGGGTGGATCTCGGCGTGCGTCGAACCGACGCCCTCGAGCGTGACGCCCGCGACGTCGTACGTCTCGCCGGCCTTCGTCGCGGTGGCCTCGACGCCCTTGTCCGCGAGCAACTGTGCCGTCTGCGGCTCGGCGAACCACACCGCATCAGGGTTCTCGGCCCGCAGGCTGTCGATGGCGTCGGGGTCGAGATGGTCGGCGTGCTGGTGCGTGACGACGATCGCGTCGACGCCCTTGACGTCGTCGAACGAGCTGAACGTGCCGGGGTCGAACAGCACGCGAACGCCGCCGGCGTCGAGTTCGATACAGGAGTGACCGTGATGCGTGAGCTTCATGCCTCAACCGTAGGCCCGCCGCCGCCCCCGCGTCTGCTCGGGACGGTCGCGGCGGGCCGTGTGGCCAGCTGCCGGCCCCACACGACGCCGGGCAGGCATCCGTTCGGGCATTCGGGCGAAGGCCGCCTCGAACAAGAAAGACCCCGCAATTCCGCGGTTGTCGGCGCGTCAGCCTAGGGTGAGTGACGTGGAACTCATCACCGGAAAAACGGCCTACGACCTCACGTACAACGACGTCTTCATGGTGCCGTCGCGCTCGCGCGTCACGAGCCGTCTCGATGTCGACCTCACGACGAACGACGGGGTCGGCACGACGATCCCGCTCGTCGTCGCAAACATGACGGCGATCTCGGGTCGCCGCATGGCCGAGACGGTCGCCCGGCGCGGCGCGGTCGCCGTCCTGCCGCAGGACATTCCGATCGCAGCCGTTCAGGAGACCATCCGGCAAGTGAAGGCGAGCCACCCGACCTACGAGACGCCGGTGACGATCGCGCCGGACGCCCCCGTCAGCGACGTGCTCGCGCTGCTCGGCAAACGCGCACACCGCGTCGCCGTCGTCATCGGCGACGACCGCCGCCCCCTCGGCCTCGTGAGCGAGGCGCACTGTCTCGAGGTCGACCGCTTCAGCGTCATCGCCGACGTCATGACGCGCGACATCACGACCGTGGAATCCGGAGCCGACCTGCACGACACGTTCGACCTGCTCGAGCGTACGCACCGCGACATCGCCGTCGTCGTCGAGGCGGGCGGCGCCCTCGTCGGTGTCCTGACGAAACGCGGCATCCTGCGCTCCACGATCTACTCCCCCGCGCTCGACCCCGACGGCAAGCTGTCGATCGGCGTCGCCATCGGCATCAACGGTGACGTCGAGGGCAAGGCGACGACGATGCTCGAATCGGGTGCCGACGTCCTCGTCGTCGACACCGCCCACGGGCATCAGGAGAAGATGATCGACGCGCTCGGCGTCGTGCGGGCAGCCCGTGACGCTCACGAGACGTCCTCGGGGCGCCGCATCCCCATCGCGGCGGGCAACGTCGTCACTGCCGACGGTGCCCGTGACCTCGTCGAAGCGGGCGCCGATATCGTGAAGGTCGGCGTCGGGCCGGGAGCGATGTGCACGACCCGCATGATGACGGGTGTCGGGCGCCCGCAGTTCAGCGCGGTGCTCGAATGCGCAGCCGCCGCGCGCGAACTCGGCGCTCACGTCTGGGCTGACGGCGGCGTCAAGTATCCGCGTGACGTCGCGCTCGCCCTCGCGGCCGGGGGCGCGAGCGTCATGATCGGGTCGTGGTTCGCTGGCACCTGGGAGTCGCCCGGCGACCTCAACCGCGACGCCGACGGGCGCCTCTACAAGGAGTCGTTCGGCATGGCGTCGGCTCGTGCCGTGCGTGGCCGCACGTCATCGCAGGGTGCGTTCGAGCGTGCACGTTCGGCGCTGTTCGAGGAGGGCATCTCGTCCTCGCGCATGTACCTCGACCCGCAGCGGCCGGGTGTCGAAGACCTCATGGACTCGATCATCGCCGGCGTGCGCAGCTCGTTCACCTACGCGGGCGCAAAGACGATCGACGAGTTCCACGAACGTGCCCGCGTGGGTGTGCAGAGCGCCTCGGGCTACGACGAAGGGCGCCCGCGCCACACGAGTTGGTGACGGCGGAGCCTGCGCAGGCCGGCCTCACCCGGGCCGCATCGAGCACACGATGCGTCACCGGGATGGGGCGGGCTGGTCCGTCTGCGACGGTTCGAGGGTGAACTCGCGCATGCTGCGGATGAACAAGGGCACGACACTCGCGATGAGAAGGAAGCACGCGGCGACGGCAATGACCTGGCGGGCGCCGAACGTCTGGGCAAGGGGTGCGGCGAGCACCGAACCGAGCGGTAGCGCGACGAAGGACATGAGGATGTCCCAGGAATGCACGCGGCCCTGCAGCTCGCCGGGCACAGCCTGCTGAATGGCCGTCTCCCAATGCACGTCGTAGAAGAGCAGACCCGCGTATCCGACGGCGGCGAGCACCGCGATCGGCCACACCGAGTGAAAGACCGCGAAGCTGAAGGCCCACAACGGCATGAGCAGCAGCGGCGCCCACCCGCTGAAGAGCGGACGTCGCAGGTGGATGCGCGACCCGAGAGCTGCGCCGACAAACCCACCGAGCCCCTCGGCGGCGGCGACGATGCCGACGGCGTGGGCGCCACCCGCCTCTCTGGCGACGAGCAAGGGTGCCAGCACGAGGATCGCGCCGTTGCCGATGTGGTAGAAACCGGCCGCGAGCAAGCCGAAGAGCAGCCACGAGCGCGAGCGCACCGCGCGCCACCCGGCGACGAGTTGCTCGCCGAAGCTCTCATCCACTTCGGTGCCCTCGCCCGCTTCCGTGAGCTCGCTCGCCGTCGTGTCGACCTGACCCGCCCAGACGAGCACCGCCCCCAGGGAGACGACGAACGTCGCCGCGTTGACGGCGAAGCCGACTCCCGCGCCGGCGAACCCGACGACGGCTCCCCCGAGCACCGGGCCCAACATGAGCATGAGCTGACGCAGGCTCGTGATGGTCCCGTTCGTGCGCCGACGCGCCCCGCCGGCACCACGGCGCGCCGCCACGTCATGAACGCAGGCCCGTAGAACGCACCGGCAGCCGCGGTGACGAAGGCGCATCCGACGATGACCGGCGTCGACCATGCGCCGGCCCAGAAGCAGCAGGCGAGGACGAGCCCGCACGCTGCGCGCACCGCGTCCGAGGCGGCCATGACGATGCGTGGCTGCACCCGATCCGCCCAGACCCCACCGAACAACGTGAACACGAGGCGTGCCACCGTCGTCGCGGTGATGGCCGCGGCCATCTGCCCGGCGCTACCGCCCGCCACGACGATCGCCACGGGCAATGCCACCACCTGGAAGGCATCACCCAGCCAGCTGAGCACCTGCCCGGTGAGCACGGCCGTCATGCGTGTCGTCATCGCGCCAGTATCGTCGATGTGGGACGGGCGGTGAAGCAAACGGGGCACCCCTGGGGGTGGGAGCGCCCCGTGCGCTCACCGTGTACTTTTCAGGCCATGAACGAACGTCCTCGCGTCCAGATCCGTCCCGTCGGGGGCCTGCCCGGGTGTCTCGGCATGATCCTGTTCTCGGTCATCGCCTCGATCGTGCTCACGCTGCTGCTCAACATGTGCAGCAGCGCGGCGACGCACTGACGGCCCCACTATCGCGACAGGCAGGAAGGCGCCACTCCTGCCGGATGGCGCCTTCCCGCCTGCTGTTGCGGGCTGGCGCCCGCGATGTTCGGGGGATGAGTCGGCCTATAAGCCGGGTTGTGTTCCGCGCGCCATTGCTGGCATCGCTTCGGCGATCATCCATCTAGGCCCTGCATTGCTGCAGGGCTCGAGCGATCTACCCACATGCTCAGCGGGCCGCTTCGACGCATGCTGTCTGATCTTGCTCCGGGTGGGGTTTACCGAGCCGCCCCAGTCGCCTGGGGCGCTGGTGGTCTCTTGCACCACCGTTTCACCCTTGCCGCGCTCATGAGCGTGGCGGTCTGTTCTCTGTGGCACTTTCCCGCGGGTCGCCCCGGGTGGCTGTTAGCCATCACCCTGCCCTGTGGAGCCCGGACTTTCCTCGGCGAGAGCGAACTCTCGACGCGACCGCCCGGCCGACTCATCCGCGCGCAAGCTTACCTTTGCCTGCGGGTGCCGACGCATCCGACCGGCCCATGACGGGCGACGACCCAGCTGCGTCACATGATGCCGCCCGAGTCGGTCACGCCTGACGCACCCAGCACGATGTGACGCAGCGAGGCGTCAGTACCTCACGCGAGGGCGAACGTCAGCTTCCCCGTCGCGATGTCGGCGCCCGTCAACGTCACCTCACACGCCTCACCGAGCGCAGGGGCCGCAGCGTCACCGACCTTCACCGTCGCGACAACGGCGTGGTCGACGAGCTGGATCGTCGGCTCGCCCTTGCCGTGGCCGTGGTCTCCGTCCTCGACGACGAACGCCGCGAACGTCTCCCCGACGTCGGACGACAGCGCGGCCGCCTCGACGCGGTCGACGCACGCGCGGTCGATCTTGCGCGCCAGCGAGTCGGTGCGCTTCATGATCTCGGGCAGCTCGACGAGCGCCTCGCGCGCCCAAGCCGGTACCTCGCGTCCGTTGGAGACGGCCTCGCAGATGACGAGCCCGAAGCGGTCGACGAGCCGCCGCAGCGGCGCGGTGACGTGCGCGTACGGCGCCGCGACGGCGGCCTGCTCGGTGATCTCGGGCGTCGCGATGGCCGGGTTGTCGCGGTCGAACGGCGTGTACGCGGCACCGCGGAACAGCCCGACGGCCTCGTGGACGAGCGCGAGATGGTGCGGGTCATCACGATCGAGGGAGCGCAGGAACGCGCCGTACGTCTGGTCCTCGGCCCATGCCACGCCGAGCGCTTTCGCCTGCAGGCGGAACCGCGCGACGTCGCGCTCGTCGGCCTTCGGCATCGTGCGCAGGATGCCGATGCCGGCGTCGAGCATCATCCGCGCCGCCACCATGCCGGTCATGAGGGAAATCTGCGCGTTCCAGTCCTCGCTCGGTACGGGTGGGCGGAAGTGCACCTCGTAGTCGCCGGGGCTCGGCTCGCTCACCTCCTGCTCGGGCATCGGCAGCGACGCGCCACCACGCTCGATCTCCAGCTGCGCGCGTAACTCACCGATCTGACGCAGCAGCGCGAAGCGCTCGTCGACGGCGCCGCCCATCGCGCCCCCGCCGTCGACATTCCCCTGCACCTGCGTGTAGTCGAGCCGTTCGACGCTGCGGACCTGCGCGCGGTACAAACTCGCCGACGTCACCTCGCCGCGCGCGTCGAGATGCATGTCCCACACGAACGCCGAGCAGATCTGCCCCTCGAGCAGGCTCGCCGCACCTTCACTGAGTTCCTCGGGGTGCAACGGAATCCGCATGTCGGGCATGTAGATCGTCTGCCCGCGACGGCGCGTCTCGGCGTCGAGAGCGCCGCCGGGACGCACGTACAGCGGCACATCGGCGATGGCGTAGCGCACGTGGAAACCCTCGCCGTCACGCTCCAGGTGCATGGCCTGATCTAGGTCCATCGAACCGGCCGGGTCGATCGTGAAGAACGGCACGGACGTCTCGTCGCGCTCCGGTTTCTCGACGTGCGCGAGCGCGTCGAGAGCGTCGGCCACGGCGTCGGCCGGGTAGTCGGTGGCCAGCTCGTTCTCGGCGCGCAGGGCCTCGAACGAGCGCGCGAGCTCGCCGGAGGCGTCGGTGTTCTGCAGCAGGATGCGTGTGCTCGGCATGGCCCGAGCCTACGCGGCGAGCGCCTCGGCATGGCCCGTTCCACACCGGCACGCGACGCGGCTGCCCCCACCGCGCGCGAAGGCGAGCGACTCAGCGCCGGCGGGTGACCGAGCGCCTCGCGCACTACCCTGTGCCGGTGATCATCCTTCTGCCGCCGTCGGAGACCAAAGCGACGCGTGCCCGCGGTCGCGCCATGAACCTCGACTCGCTGAGCAACCCCGAACTGAACGACGCGCGCCGCAATGTCATCAACGCCCTGACGGCGGTGAGCGCTCGCCCCGACGCTGCGTCCGCCCTCAACGTCTCCCCCAACCTCACCGACGACATCGCCCGCAACACGCGCCTGACGACGGCACCCGCCCTGCCCGCGTCGGGCCTCTACACCGGCGTGCTCTACGACGCGCTCGATCTCGCCTCGCTCACCGGGGCGGACAAGACACGTGCCGGGCGGCGCGTCGTCATCTCCTCCGCCCTGTACGGAGCCGTGCGTCTGCGCGATGCGGTCGCTCCATACCGGCTGTCGATGGCCGTCAACCTGCCGGGCATCGGCCCGCTCGCGAGCTTCTGGAAGCCACTGCTCGACGCGCCCTTGACCGAGGCCGCCGGGCGCGGCCTCGTCATCGACTGTCGATCATCGACGTACGCCGCGTCGTGGGCGCCATCCGGCGACCTTGCGAAACGCTGGGTGCACATCCGGGTGCCCGGGGCGACTCACATGGCGAAGCACACGCGTGGCCTCGTCACGCGCGCCCTCGTCACCGACCCGCGTGACCCGCGCACGCCGGCAGCCCTCGCCGAGCAGCTCGCCGAGACGTTCGACGTCGCCCTCACCGCGCCCAAGAGCGCGACGAAACCGTGGATCCTCGACGCCACGGCCCGATGACGACTGCCCACACCAGGTGCACGACGCGGTGTTCTCATGCATGAAGCGCTCGACTTGCTCGCCCGGGTGCCGGGCGTTCTCGCGTTTCTTCTGGCGCTGACGATCGTCGCCGAATGCTGCTCCGCCGCAGGCGTCTTCGACGACCTGGCCCGGCGTCTCGTCACTGTGGGGCGCGGTCACGTGCCCGCGACGTGGCTGCTGTTCCTGCTCACCACCGGCGTCGTCACCGCCCTGCTCGGCCTCGACACGACTGCCGTGCTCATGACGAGCGCGGCCATCGTCGTCGCGCGTCGACTGCGGGCGCCGGTCGCGATGTTCGCCTTCCCGACGCTGTGGCTCGCGAACATGGCCTCGCTGTGGTTGCCCGTCTCCAATCTCACCAACCTGCTGGCGCGCGGGCACCTGGACACCACGAGCAGCCTCGGCTTCCTCGCGCTGGCGTGGCCCGTCGCACTGACGACGACGCTCGTGCCGCTCCTGTGCGCCGCCGTCATCTGGCGCCCCGCATTCCGGTCATTCGACGGGCACGATCGCCCTGGGCGGCGGTCACCGTGCACCACGGCGCCCGATGACACATCGGCGTCAGCACCACTGCCGCAGCAAAGATCCGCGCGTCGAAGCGTCGCCGTCATCACCCTGCTCATGTGCGCGGCGATCCTCGTCGTCGAACCGTGGATGACGGCCGGCGTCGCGGCGCTGTGCTGCGTCCTCGCTCTCGCACTGCTCACCCCTGAGCGTCTCCGCGAGATCACCCTGCCGTGGCGCAGCCTGCTCATCACGACGGCCCTGTTCGTCGCCGTCGCGGTGCTGCATGGGTCCGGCGCGCTCGACCCGCTCGTCCGGACGCTCGACGACGCGCCCGCCTGGGCCCTCACGCTCAGTGGCGCGGGCCTCGCCAACGCGACGAACAACCTGCCCGCCTACCTCGCCCTCGAACCCGCCGCCCACGACGCGACGCGTGTGCTCGCCCTGCTCATCGGCGTCAACGTCGCAAGTGGGCTGACGTGGTGGGGGTCGGTGGCGACGCTGCTGTGGCGCGAGCGCCTGCGCCGCGAGGGCGTCACCGTGTCCTGGCGCCGTCACCTGCTGCTCACCGGATCGACGACGTTCATCACGACCGCCGCGGCTCTTGCCGTCCTCGCCCTGACGCGATGAGCTACTGGCCCGTAGCTGCTTGACCTGCTGGCCCCAAAAGCATGACGCATGGCGCCGGCGACCCCCGTCAGCCGAGAGCGACCTGCAGCGCCTGACGGACGTCGTCGACCAGATCACCCGCATCCTCGAGCCCGACCGACAGGCGCAGTGTGCCGTCCGTGATGCCGATCGCGGCCCGCGCGTCGGCACCCATCCGACGATGCGTCGTCGTCGCGGGGTGGGTGATCATCGACTTGGAATCGCCGAGATTGTTGGAGATGTCGACGATGCGCAGCGCGTTCATCAGGGCAAATGCCTCCGCCTTGTCACCGTCGATCTGGAACGTCACGACCGAGCCGCCACCGCTCATCTGACGTTTCGCGAGCTCGTGCTGCGGGTGCGAGACGAGGAACGGATGCACGACACGTGACACCTTCGGATGTGCCTCGAGCACCTCGGCCAGCGTCAGCGCTGTCGCCGCCTGCGCCTCGACGCGTAGCCGCAGCGTCTCCAGGCCCTTGAGCAGCACCCACGCGTTGAACGCCGACATCGTCGGGCCGGTGTGGCGCACGAGGTTCTGCACCGGCCCGTCGATGAACTCGCGCCTGCCGAGGATGGCGCCACCGAGCACGCGGCCCTGCCCGTCGATGTGCTTGGTCGCGGAGTAGACGACGACGTCGGCGCCGTGGTCGAGCGGCCGGCTGAACACGGGCGTGCCGAAGACGTTGTCGACGACGACCTGCGCCCCGGCCGCATGGGCGAGGTCGCTGACGGCGCGCATGTCGACGAGTTCCTGCATCGGGTTGCTCGGCGACTCGAAGAACACCGCCGTCGTCGGCTGCGACAGCGCCTGGCGCCACTGCTCGAGGTCAGGCCCGTCGACGAAGACCGTCTCGACGCCCCAGCGCGGCAGGATCTCGTCGAGGATGACGAAGCACGAGCCGAACAACCCGCGTGAGGCGACGACGCGGTCGCCCGCCCCGAGCAGCGCGGCCAGGGCCGTGAACACCGCCGACATGCCGGATGCCGTCGCCGTGCACGCCTCGGCTCCCTCGAGAGCGGCGAGCCGCTTCTGCAGCATCGCCGTTGTCGGGTTGCCGTATCGGCTGTAGACGAACCGGTCGCTCTCACCCGAGAACGCGGCCTCGGCGGCCTCGGCGGAGTCGTAGACGAACCCCGACGTCAGGTACAGCGCCTCCGCCGTCTCCTCGAAACCGCTGCGCGCGAGGCCGCTGCGCACCGCGAGGGTGTCGGGTCGCCAGTCTTCTTGCCCGCGCTGAATATCCATAACCCCAACTTATGGATCTTCTGCGCCGCTCGCCACACAGGATGGATGATCGTCCGCGCACCGGACGACCCGCCTTGGACGCCGGCGCACGCCCCTTGACGCCTGCATCGGAGGCTCTGAGGCTCTGTCAGCCCCGCAGGTGATGCGTGTCGTTCGTGAACGCGACCTGCGCGTTGCCGTCGCGCCACACCTCGATGCCGGTCAGCGACGCCGGGGCCGCAGCAACGCGCCACGCGCCGTCCATGCTCAGATCGAGCACCTTGGCGAGCACCGACATGATGACGATGCGGTGCGTCACGATGATGACGACACCGCCGCGTTCCACCGCCCGCCCGAGGGCTGCAGCGACGCGCTCGTCGAGCTCGTCGCGCGTCTCGCCGCCCGGCGCGCGGTGAGTCGGTTCGTGACGCAGCTTCGACAGTCCCGCCGCGTCCTTGGCGCGGATCTCCTTGAACGACAACCCGTCCCACTCGCCGAAGGCCTGCTCGTCCCAGTCGGCGTCGACCCGCGGCGTCACCCCGAGACGTTCGGCGATCAGCGTGCCCGTCTCGACCCCACGGGCGAGCGACGACGTCACGACGTGCACGTCGCTGTCACCGATGAGCCCGTCGAGCGCGCCCGCGACGCGGCGTGCCTGATCGCGACCCTCGGCGCTGAGCGACGGGTCCGCGCCACCGCGACCGTCGAGCAGCCCCCTCGTCGTGAAGTCGGTGACGCCGTGGCGCACGAGGACGATGCGCGTCGGCCGTCCGAGATCCGCCGGCCCCCTCGGCTTCTCGTCGGGCTCAACGACGGCCTCGCCGCCCACTTCGCCCCCACCGTTCGGGTCGCCCGCACCCACGCCCGCGCTAATGGCGCCGTCCACGTCAGCACCAGCACCGTCAGTGCGCTCGCCACCACCACCCTGCGACGCGCGCTCGACGTCGTCACCCCATGTGTCGCGTCGCACGGTGACGCCGTCCATGCCGTCGTTGGACAGCTTGTCGGCGTCCTTGTTCTTGGCACGCGGGATCCACTCGTACGTGACGGCGCCGCCCGCGCTCGAGATCTCCGCCGCGAGCGCCTGGGCCTCGGCGGCGAGGCGTTTCATGTCCTCATGCTTGATCTTCCAGCGGCCCGACATCTGCTCGACGACGAGCTTCGAGTCCATCCGCACCGTCACGGCAGCGCCCGGGGCATGATCGACGACGGCCCGCAGCCCCTCGATGAGGCCGGTGTACTCGGCGACGTTGTTCGACTCCTTGCCGAGCGGCGCGGCGCGTTCGGCGAGCAGCGCATCGGTGTCCGCGTCGCGCACGAGGCTGCCGTACCCGGCGACGCCGGGGTTGCCGCGCGAACCGCCGTCAGCTTCGACGATGAGACGTCGCGTCATGATGAATCTCCTTCGCCCACAGGCATTTCGGACGACGAACAGCGCCCGGCGCCGTCACCGCGAGGCGACGCGCCGAGCGCTGTACTCTCTGCCCGGTCAGAGGTCGGATTCGGCCGTGCGCACGAGGATGCGTCCGCACTCGTCGCAGTAGACGACCTGGTCGGCGGCGCTCGAGCGAATGCGCTGCAGATCCGAGTGGTTGAGTTCGAGGCCGCAACCGAGGCAGCGACGACCGTGCAGCGCCGCCGCGGCGACACCGCTGCGGGCCCGGATGCCGTCGTATTCCGCGAGCAGGTCGGCGGCGAACGACGGGGCCATGTCGTCGCGCTTGCGCTGCACCTCGGCGCGCTCGGTCTCGAGCTCCTTGGCTGCCTCGCCCATCTCCGCCTTGAGCTGCTTGACCTTGGCCTCGGCCTCGTCGGCGACCGTCGTGAACGCCGTCAACCGCTCGCGCAGGCCCTCGGCGCGCTCCATGATCTCGAGCTCGGCGTCCTCGAGAACGACCTGACGGCGAGCGAGCGTGTCCGTCTCGTGCTGCAGCGCCTGCAGATCCTTCGCGCTGCCCTCACCCGAGGCGAGGCGCTTCTCGTTGCGGGCCATGCGGTCGCGCACCTGCTGCACGTCGGCCTCGCTGCGCGCGATCTCACGCTCGACGTCCATGACGGCCGTCTGCGCGAGAATCATCTCCTCCGTCGCGGTGTCCGCCTTCTTCGTCAGCTCCGCGAGCTCCTTCGCCTGTGGCAGGTTCGCGAGACGGTGATCGATCTGGTCGAGGCGGGTGTCGAGCTTCTGCAGGTCGAGCAGCCTCCACTGCTGCTGAAGTTCTGCCTTCACTGCATCTCTCCTTCATTCGTGGGCACGAGGAAATTCCAGGGGTCGGTGCACGTCGTCGAGACGTGCACCTCGATGTCGCCGCCGCTCTCGCGCACGGCCTTCACGAGACGCTCGCAGGCGTGCTGCAGCCACAACCATTCGGTAGCCCAGTGTCCGGCGTCGACGAGGAACATCGGCGCCGCCGGGTCGTCCTCCTCGCGCGCCTCGATGGCGGGATGATGACGCAGGTCGGCGGTGACGTAGACGTCCGCCCCCGCGCGTCGTGCCGCGCCGAACTCGCCGTCACCGGCGCCGCCGAGCACCGCGACGCGCTGGACGCTCGCCTCGGCCTCTCCGCTGACGCGCAGGCCGACGGGGGCGGGTGGTAGCGCCGCGGCGAGGCGTTCGCAGAAGGCGCGCAGCGTCATGCTCTGAGGCAGGTCACCGACGCGGCCCAGCGGCTGCCCCTCGCTCTCGACCAGGGGTTCGACGTCCTGCAGGCCGCATGCGGCCGCGAGCGCGTCGTTGACGCCGGGTGTGGCCACGTCGGCGTTCGTGTGCGCCGCGTACAGGGCGATGTCGCCGACGACGAGCGCTGTCACCGCGCGCCCCTTGCCTGACGTCGTCGCGACCGACTTGACCCCGCGCATGAGCAGCGGGTGATGCGTGACGAGCAGGTCGTAACCGCCGGTGACGGCTTCGTCGATGACGCTCATCGCCGGGTCGACGGCGAACAGGACACGTTCGATCGGCTGCTCCGGGTCGCCGGTGACGAGGCCGACGGCATCCCACGACTGAGCCGTCGACGGCGGGTAGAAGCCGTCGAGGATTCGCGTGACGTCCGCGAGGGTCGTGGTGGAGTTGTTCATGTGGGCCCCGCCGGGATCGAACCGACGACCGACGCGGTGTAAACGCGTTGCTCTACCAGCTGAGCTAGAGGCCCTGAGCGCGCGCCGAGACGGCGCGGATGCAGCTGAATCCTACCCGCCGCGTGGCCACGTCGAGTTCGGCGTCATCGAGGGGCGGCGCCACGACGCCGCGCCGCGTCACAGGTTCTCGGCCACCTCGAGGGCGGGCGAGAAGTCGCGCGCCTCGCCGGGGCCGTTGATGAGCGACCAGAGCACCGTCATCGACGCGTCGACGAGGAAGGTGCCGCGCGCGGCGAACCCGCGCTCGTCGTCGAAGACGCCGTAGGCGCGCGCGATCGCGCCGTGCGGCCAGAAGTCGCTGAGCAGTGGGAAGTCGAAGCCCTCGGCGTCCGCCCACGCGCGCTGCGTGAACATCGCATCGCAGCTGATGCCGACGACCTGCATCGCGTCACCGTCGTAGCGGGGCAGGTTGTCGCGGATGTGGCACAGCTCCCCCGTGCAGATGCCGGAGAACGCGAAGGGGTAGAAGACGAGCAGCGTCGGGCGCTCGGCGACGAGGCCGGACAATGTCACGTCCTCACCGAACTGGTTCCTGAGCGTGAAATCGGGCGCCGCAGCACCCACCTCGAGACCGCTCATGTCACTCCCTCTTCGTCTCGTGCGGCGGCCGCGCTCAGCGCTGCTTCGCCGCGCCACCCTGGACGAGCTTCGTGCCGATCCAGTCGTCGCCGACCTTGAAGGTCGAGCTGGCCTTGAGACCGGCGGTCGTCGCAGCTTCCTGCACGTCCGCGGCGTCGATCGCAAGATCCGAGCCGGCCTTCGGCGTCATGAGGAGGACGAACCCCTTGTCCTCCAGCGTGGCGAGCGCGTCGACGACGTCGTCGGTGAGGTCGCCGTCGCCGTCACGGAACCACACGAGGACGGAGTCGACGACGCCGTCGTACGTCTCGTCCTCGATCTCGGAGCCGACGATCTCCTCAATGGCTTCGCGCCACGACTCGTCGACGTCGTCGTCCCAACCGATCTCCATGACGATGTCGTCCGCGGAGAAGCCGATCTTGGCCGCCGGATGTGCCCCTGCGGTCTGGTTCACGTGCTGTGCTCACTTTCTGTTCTGGACGCTGCGACCACGCCGGGTGGATGCAGCCTTGTTCGAAGGGTAGTCCACAAGGTTGTCTCGCGCATTGCAAGAAGGCGCCCTCATGACGACCGTCTCGTGGGCCCGGTCGCCCTGGCCTGATGAGCCTCGAAACCCCTCGTCCTGCCCGCCAAACCGAGTACCCACGAGTAACCCCGTCCCGGTTTCGCGCAGGGTGCTCACGGGGGGCAGGATGGGAGCATGTGGCGCGTGCCAGGTAGCGCCGACGCAGTGGACGAGAGGACGTGACCTAAGTGTCGCTTGAGGAAGCCGGCCCGATCCTGAATGGCATTCCCAGTCAGTTGCCGGACATCGATCCCGACGAGACGCAGGAGTGGCTCGACTCGCTCGACGGCCTCGTCGACGAAGCCGGACGCAACCGTGCCCGCTACGTCATGCTCAAGCTGCTGGAGCGCGCCCGCGAGCAGCAGATCGGCGTGCCGTCGCTGACGGCGACCGACTACATCAACACGATCGGCCCCGAGGCCGAGCCGTGGTTCCCCGGCGATGAGGAGATGGAGCGCAAGTACCGCGCCTGGATCCGCTGGAACGCCGCCGTCATGGTGCACCGCGCGCAACGCCCCGACATCGGCGTCGGCGGCCACATCTCGACGTACGCCTCCGCCGCGACGCTCTACGAGGTCGGCTTCAACCACTTCTTCCGCGGCAAGGACCACCCGAGCGGCGGTGACCAGGTCTTCATCCAGGGCCACGCCTCCCCCGGCATCTACTCGCGCGCCTACCTCGAGGGCCGCCTGACCGAGGAGCAGCTCGACGGCTTCCGTCAGGAGAAGAGCCACTTCATCGACGGTGAGTCCGCCGGCCTGCCGAGCTACCCGCACCCGCGCAACATGCCGGAGTTCTGGGAGTTCCCGACCGTCTCCATGGGCATCGGCCCGATGAACGCCATCTACCAGGCGATGGTCAACCGCTACCTCAACGACCGCGGCCTCAAGGACACATCCGACCAGCACGTCTGGGCCTTCCTCGGTGACGGCGAGATGGACGAGGTCGAGTCGCGTGGCGCCCTGCAGTGGGCCGCCAACGAGGGCCTCGACAACCTCACGTTCGTCGTCAACTGCAACCTGCAGCGTCTCGACGGCCCCGTGCGCGGCAACGGCAAGATCGTGCAGGAGCTCGAGGCATTCTTCCGCGGCGCCGGCTGGAACGTCATCAAGGTGCTGTGGGGCCGCGGCTGGGATCCGCTGCTCGCCCAGGATCGTGACGGTGCGCTCGTCAACATCATGAACAAGACGCGTGACGGCGACTACCAGACGATCCGCGCCAATGACGGTGCCTACGTCCGCGAGTACTTCTTCGGCCAGGACCCGCGCACGGCGAAGATGGTCGAGAACTGGTCCGACGACGACCTGTGGTGGAAGCTCAAGCGAGGTGGCCACGACTACCGCAAGGTGTACGCCGCCTACAAGGCTGCGATGGAGCACACGGGCCAGCCGACGGTCATCCTCGCGCACACCATCAAGGGCTACAGCCTCGGCACGCACTTCGCGGGCCGCAACGCGACGCACCAGATGAAGAAGATGACGCTCGAGGACCTCAAGCAGTTCCGCGACTCGCTCGACATCCCGATCAGCGACGAGCAGCTCGAGAAGGACCCGTACCGTCCGCCGTACTACCACCCCGGCAACGACGACCCGGCGATCAAGTACCTGCTCGAGCGTCGCGCGAAGCTCGGCGGTGGGCTGCCGTCGCGCAAGGGCCGCAGCTCGCAGCTGCCGTTGCCCGGTGACGAGGCGTACAAGATCGCGAAGAAGGGCTCCGGCAAGCAGGAGGTCGCGACGACGATGGCGTTCGTCCGCATCCTCAAGGAGCTGATGCGCGACAAGGAGTTCGGCAAGCACATCGTGCCGATCATCCCCGACGAGGCGCGCACGTTCGGCATGGACGCGTTCTTCCCGACGGCGAAGATCTACAACCCGCACGGGCAGCACTACCGCTCCGTCGACGCAGAGCTCATGCTCGCGTACAAGGAGAGCCCGCAGGGCCAGCTGTTGCACCTCGGCATCAACGAGGCCGGCTCCGTCGCGGCGTTCACCGCCGTCGGCGCCGCGTACGAGACGAACGACATCCCGATGGTGCCGGTCTACGTCTTCTACTCGATGTTCGGCTTCCAGCGCACCGGTGACTCGATCTGGGCGGCCGCCGACCAGATGGCCAAGGGTTTCCTCATCGGCGCCACCGCGGGCCGTACGACGCTGACGGGTGAGGGTCTGCAGCACGCCGACGGTCACAGCCACGTGCTCGCCGCGACGAACCCCGCCATCCGCTCCTACGACCCGGCCTACGGCTACGAGATCGCGCACATCGTGCAGGACGGCCTGGAGAAGATGTACGGCGAGAACGCCGAGAACGTCATCTACTACCTGACCGTCTACAACGAGCCGATCGTGCAGCCGGCCGAGCCCGAGAACGTCGACGTCGAAGGCATCAAGCGCGGCATCTACAAGCTCAAGGACGGCTCGTTCGACGGCCTCGGCGACGACGCGCGCCGCGTGCAGCTGCTCGCCTCCGGCGTCGGAGTCGCCTGGGCCCTCGAGGCACAGGAACTACTCAAGGAGGACTGGGGCGTCGTCGCCGACGTCTGGTCCGTGACGTCGTGGAACGAATTGCGCCGCGACGGCCTCGAGGCCGACGAGCACAACTTCCTCCACCCCGAGGACGAGCGCCGCGAGCCGTTCATCACGTCGCGCCTCAAGGACGCACCCGGTCCCGTCATCGCGACGAGCGACTCGATGCGCCAGGTGCACGACCAGATCCGCCAGTACGTGCCCGGCGAATTCCACTCGCTGGGCGCCGACGGATTCGGCTTCTCCGACACGCGAGCTGCAGCACGACGCTTCCTCCACATCGACGGCCCGTCGATGGCGGTGCGCGCCCTGCAGTCGCTCGCCGACCGCGGCGAACTCGACCCGTCGATCCCGCGTCAGGCAGCCGAGAAGTACGAGCTGCTCAACGTCAAGGCCGGCACCTCCGGCAACGCCGGCGGAGAAGCCTGACGGGCAATGCGAACAGCGACGGGCAGAACTGGGCGACGGTTCTGCCCGTCGGGCTTCTGCGCCAAATGGTGCGCGGAGAAGCCTGACGATTCCCTCGCGGCGTCTTCCATCGGTCCGGAGTCGCAAGCTCCCCCGGCCCGAGGTGCGACACCGCCACGGGGGCGCGCCCACGTCCCCTGCATCGCACGTTGGCCGTGCGCACTCACCGTCCGTGAGTGCGCACGGCTTCGTGCTTTCCGGGGTCGGTCGGCCGACCGGTGTCGTTGCTACTCGTGGGTTCCCACAAGGCTCGGTTACGGTGACGGGCATGGCGGAACCCAGGGTGCCCTCGCGTGAATCTCTGACGGCGATGCGGCGCGGCGTCGGGGCGATGTCGACGTCGGCGGCGGCGCGCGTCGAAGCCGACCACGCCTGGTTCGCCGCGCTCAGCGCCGAGGATCGCAGCTGGATCGGCGTCATCGCGCACGGCGGCATCACGTCGTTCCTGTCGTGGCTCGAGAACCCGCACGTCGAAGGCGCCGGCGCCATCGACGTGTTCGCCGACGCACCACGCGAACTGACGCGCAGCATCAGCCTCGAACAGACCCTCGACCTGCTGCGCACCGTCATCGAGATCGTCGAGGACGAAGCACCCGCCCTCGCGCGAGCCGACGAACGCGCGGCCGTGCGCGAAGCCGTCCTGCGCTACTCCCGTGAGGTCGCGTTCGGCGCCGCCCACGTCTACGCGCGCGCCGCAGAATCGCGCGGCGCGTGGGATGCACGCCTCGAGTCGCTCGTCGTCGACGCCGTCGTGCGCGGCGAACCCGACGAGACGCTCGGCTCCCGCGTCAATGCCCTCGGCTGGGCCGAGGTGCGCGGCGTCACCGTCGTCGTCGGCGCGAGCCCCCTCGGCAGCCAGACGAGCGTCGTCGACCCACTACGACGCGCCGCGCGTCATGCCGGGCTCGAGATCCTCGTCTCCGTCGAAGGACGGCGGATGATCGCCGTCGTTGGCGGGCTCGACGCGGCCACCCTCGCGACGCCACGCAGCGGCACATCGTCAGGCAATGCAGCAAGCACGTCGTCTCAGGCCGCCCCGCACGCCGACCCGCTCGCCGCGGCGCGACTGCTCGCCGACCACTTCGGCGACGGCCCCCTCGTGTGCGGGCCCCGCGTGCCGCACCTCTATGCGGCGGGCCGCTCAGCACGGGACGCGCTGCGCGGCTACGACGCCGCGCCGGCGGCCACCTCCTGCCCCCGCCCGGTGCACAGCGACGACCTGCTCGCCGCACGCGCCGTCTCCGGTGACGACAAGGCACGCCGCGCGCTCGCCGCACGGGTGACGGCCGCGCTCCAGCCCGATTCGGTCATGCGCGAGACGGCGCGCGCCTACATCCGTCTAGGCTCGCTGGAGGCCACGGCGCGCGAGTTGTTCGTCCATGCGAACACCGTGCGCTACCGCCTGGGGCGCACCCACGACCTCACCGGTTACGACCTCACCTGCCCCGAGGACGCCTTCGCCATCCGACTGGGCCTCATGTACGCCGACCTCGACGCAGCTCGGTCCCGCCCGCGCACCCGGCCGGACGCCTCCCGCGCCGCACGGGAGCAACCCAGCCAGGTGTGATTGGAGGTTTCCTACAAATCACACCGGCGAAGTTCGTCGGCCCGCTCGTCGCCTCGCCCACCACCTCCAGGGCAGGGTTGAGGGGTGCTAGCGATCGTGTGCCCCGGACAGGGCTCTCAGACCCCCGGTTTCCTCCGCCCTTGGCTCGAGCTGCCAGAGTTTCACTCCCGCATGGCGTGGCTGTCGGCCTGCGCCGGGATGGATCTCGTCCACCTCGGCACCGAGGGTGACGCGGAGACCATCAAGGACACCGCCGTCGCACAGCCCCTCATCGTCGGGAGCGGCCTCGTCTCGATGCTCGCGCTGTTCGCCCACCCCGTCGACGGATTCCGTTCCGTCGGTGTCGGCGCGGGCCACAGCGTCGGTGAGATCACTGCCGCGGCGTCGGCCGGCGTCCTGAGCGCCGAGCAGGCCATGGTCTTCGTCCGCGAGCGCGGTGCGGGCATGGCGCAGGCGTCGGCCGTCACGCCGACCGGCATGGCCGCCGTCGTCGGCGGCGAGGCGAAGGACGTCGTCAGCCACCTCGAAGCCCTCGGCCTCACGCCGGCCAACATGAACGGTTCCGGTCAGATCGTCGCGGCCGGCACCCTCGAGCAGATCGAGCGGCTCAAGGCCGAGCCGCCGGCGAAGGCACGCGTGATCCCGCTCCAGGTCGCGGGTGCCTTCCACACCGAGCACATGACGCCGGCCGTGGAGCGGCTCAGTGTCTTCGCGCGGGCCATCTCGACGCACGACCCTCGCATCCCCCTCGTGTCGAACAAGGACGGGCTCGTCGTCCACGACGGCACGCGGGTGCTGCGCCGCCTCGTCAGCCAGGTGAGCAACCCGGTGCGCTGGGATCTGACGATGGAGACGTTCAAGGCGATGGGCGTGACGGGCCTCATCGAGGTGCCGCCGGCCGGCACCCTGACGGGCCTCGCCAAGCGTGCGCTGCCTGGTGTCGAGACCCTGGCGCTCAAGACCCCCGACGACCTCGACGCGGCGCACCGCATGGTGCGCGAGCACGGCCAGGTCGACACCGATCTCGAACCCGCGTGGCGACTCGTCATCGCGCCGGCCAAGGGGACGATCGAGCGCGCGCCCCTCGACGAGGGCGACACCATCACCCCCGGCGAGACGATCGGACAGGTCGTCACGGCGCGCGACGCGTACAACGTCGTCGCGCCGCACGGCGGGCGCATCATCGAGTGGCTCGTCAGTGAGGGCGACCCTGTCTCTCCCGGCCAGCCCCTCGTGCGTCTTCACCCGAAGGAGGCGCAGTGAAGGCCCTCGCGCAGCGCACCGGCGCGCAGTACACCCGCATCCTCGGTTTCGGCGGTTACCGCCCGCAGCGGCTCGTGCCGAACAGCGAGATCGTCGAGGCCATCGACTCCTCCGACGAGTGGATCCAGGAGCGCTCCGGTGTCCGCACGCGTCATTTCGCGCGCGACGACGAGACGATGCTCGACATGGCCGAGTCGGCGGCGCGCGACGCGATCGCACGCTCCGGTGTCGACCCGGCGACGATCGACGGCGTCATCCTCGGCTCGGTCACGCACGACATGTTCACGCCCGCCGCCGCGCCGATGCTCGCGGATCGACTGGGGCTGGACTCCCCCGTCGCGTTCGACCTGTCCGCCGCCTGCGCCGGGTACTGTCACGGCATCGGTGTCGCCTCCGACCTCGTGCGGGCCGGTAGCGCGAGCACTGTCCTCGTCCTCGGCGCCGAGCGCCTGACGTCCGTGCTCGATCCGAGCGACCGCGGCACCGCCTTCATCTTCGGTGACGGCGCGGGCGCGGCGATCGTCGGCGCGAGCGACCACGTCGGCATCGGCCCGACGATCTGGGGCAGTGACGGCGCGGCGTGGGAGGCAATCCGCCCCAACGTGCTCGAGGACGGCTCGCCCGGCCCGACCATCACGATGCAAGGTCAGAGCGTCTTCCGCTGGGCGGTGTGGAGCATGGCTCCCGTCGCGCTGCGCGCCATCGACGCCGCGGGCCTGAGCGTCGACGACATCGACGTGTTCATTCCGCATCAGGCGAACGTCCGCATCATCGACGCCATGGCCAAGCAGATGAAGCTGCCCGAACGCGTCGTCATCGCGCGCGACATCGTCGACACGGCCAACACGTCCGCCGCGTCGGTGCCGCTGGCCGCCGAACGACTCGTGCGCGAGGGGCAGGCCAAGAGCGGCGATCTCGCGCTGCAGATCGGTTTCGGCGCGGGCCTCGCCTACGCGGCGCAGGTCGTCGAGATCCCCTGAGCCGCACCGCGACTCAGCATTCAGCTCCCGCGCCTCGGCGGGCCATCCGGGGCAAGGAAAGAACCGCAGACGGAGTCGATCGACGAACGGTCGACGTCACGACAAGGAGAAACACCATGGCTGCTTCCGAGCAGGAGATCCTCGCCGGCCTCGCCGAGATCGTCAACGAGGAGACCGGCATCGACGCCGCCTCCGTGCAGAGCGACAAGTCGTTCACCGACGACCTCGACATCGACTCGCTGTCGATGATGACGATCGTCGTCAACGCCGAGGAGAAGTTCGGCGTCCGCATCCCCGACGAAGAGGTCAAGAACCTCGTCACCGTCGGCGACGCCGTCAGCTACATCAAGAACGCCCAGGCCTGAACGGCCCCCGTCGACGCGCCGCCCCGGCACCTCGCCCGCCCGGGCGGCGCGTCGCACCCCATTCTTTCGTGCCCCACCAAGGAGCCAGCATGACCCCGAACCGCGACGCCCGCATCGTCGTCACCGGCATCGGTGCGACGACCCCGCTCGGCGGCACCGCACCCGAGACGTGGGACGCCCTGCTCGCCGGTCGTTCCGGTGCTCGCGCGCTGCCCGCCGAATGGCTGGAGCAGTTCGAGCTGCCCGTGACGTTCGCCGCGTCCATCGCCCAGGACCCGGCCGAGGTGCTGACGAAGGTCGAGACGCGCCGCATGGACCGCAGCGCCCAGTACGCGCTCATCGCAGGGCGCGAGGCGTGGGCAGACGCGGGCAGCCCCGAGGTGGAGCCGGAGCGACTCGCAGTCGCGTTCGGCACCGGCATCGGCGGGGTGACGACGCTGCTCGACCAGTGGGATGTCATGCGCGAGAAGGGCCCGCGTCGCGTGTACCCGCTGACGGTGCCGATGCTCATGCCCAACACCTCTGCGGGCAACCTGTCGCTCGAGTTCGGTGCGCGCGCAGGCGCCCACACGACCGTCTCCGCGTGCGCCTCCGGCGCCGAGGCGATGGGTCTCGCGATCGACATCATCCGCTCGGGCCGCGCCGACGTCGTCATCGCCGGCGGCACCGAGGCGCCGATGCACCCGCTGCCGTTCGCCGGGTTCGCGGCGATGAAGGCCCTCTCGACGCGCAACGACGACCCGCAGGCCGCCTCCCGCCCGTACGACACTGGCCGTGACGGCTTCGTCATGGGCGAGGGTGCTGCGGTCGTCGTGCTCGAGTCCGAGGAGCACGCGAAGGCGCGCGGCACGCGGATCTACGCCGAGCTCGCGAGCATCGGCATGTCCGCCGACGCCCACCACATCACCGCGCCCGAACCCGAGGGTGCCGGTGCCAAGCGGGCGATGCGTCAGGCCGTCGATGCCGCCGGTCTGACGCCCGCCGACATCTGCCACATCAACGCCCACGCAACCTCGACGCCCGTCGGTGACGTCGCCGAGGCGAACGCGATCCGCGCCGCGTTCGGCGCCGACGCCGACCACATGGCGGTGGCCGCGACGAAGTCGATGACGGGTCACCTGCTCGGCGCTGCGGGCGCGCTGGAGGCCGTCATCACGGTGCTGTCGGTGCACCACCGCCTCGTTCCGGCGGCCATCAACATCGACGACCTCGACCCCGCCATCGACCTCGACGTCGTGCGCAGCGAGGCCCGCACGCTGCCCGAGGGCGACATCGCGGCCCTCAACAACTCGTTCGGCTTCGGCGGCCACAACGTCGCCCTCACGATTCGGAGCGCCTCATGAACGCCCTCACCGCCACCGCGCCGGCCGAGGCCGACGTCGACCCGCGCGACCCGTATCGCCGCCTCGAGAACTTCCTCGACGCCGGCAGCGTCGACGTCATCGCCGAGGTCGAGCGCTCCGGCTTCGTCTCCGCTCGCGGCACCGCCGACGGCACGCCCGTCGTCGTGTTCTGCTCCGACGCGCGGGTGCAGGGCGGCGCGATGGGTGTCGAGGGGTGCAAGGCGATCGTCGAGGCCTACGAGATCGCCCTCGCCGAGAACCTGCCCGTCATCGGGCTGTGGCACTCCGGCGGTGCGCGACTGGCCGAGGGCGTCGTCAGCCTGCATGCCGTCGGCGAGGTGTTCGCCATCATGACGCGGGCGTCGGGCAAGATCCCGCAGATCTCCGTGGTCATCGGCGCCGCCGCCGGTGGTGCCGCCTACGGGCCGGCGCTGACGGACGTGGTCATCATGGCCGATCAGGGCCGCATCTTCGTGACGGGCCCCGACGTCGTGCGCTCGGTGACGGGCGAGAACGTCGACGCCGCACGCCTCGGCGGGCCCGAACCGCACGGTCGACGCTCGGGCGTGGTCCACGTCGTCACGGCCACAGAGGATGAGGCCTTCGAGCGAGGCCGTCTGCTCGCCTCGCTCATGGCGAATCAGGGCGAGTTCGACCTCGGATCGCTCGAAGAGCGCGACCTCGGCGCCACGTTCCCCGAGAACCCGAAGCGCGCCTACGACGTGCACCCCCTCGTCGACGACCTGTTCGACGATGCGGGTGAGCAGGTCGAGCTGCACGCGAAGTGGGCGCCCAACATCGTCACCTCGCTCGGGCGCCTCGGCGGGCGCACCGTCGGCGTCATCGCGAACAACCCGATGCGTCTCGGCGGGTGCCTCGACTCCCCCGCCGCGGAGAAGACGTCCCGTTTCGTGCGCATGTGCGACGCGTTCGGCATCCCCCTCGTCGTGCTCGTCGACGTCCCCGGCTACCTGCCTGGCGTCGGTCAGGAGTGGGACGGCGTGGTGCGCCGCGGCGCGAAGCTGCTGCACGCGTTCGCCGAGGCGGTCGTGCCGCGCGTGACGCTCGTGACGCGCAAGACGTACGGCGGCGCGTACATCGCGATGAACAGCCGCTCCCTCGGCGCGACGCGCGTGTTCGCGTGGCCGAGCGCGGAGGTCGCCGTCATGGGTCACGTCGCTGCCGTGCGCATCCTGCACCGTCGCCGGCTCGCGGAGGTCGACGAGGCCGCGCGTCCCCGGGTCGAGGAGGAACTAGCCGCCGAGCATGCCGTGCTCGCGGGTGGACTGGAACGCGCCCAGGAGATCGGTGTCGTCGACGAGGTCGTCGAGCCGGCCGAGACGCGCGGAGCGCTCGCTTCGGCACTGGCCGCCGCACCCGCGCGTCGCGGGCAGCACGGCAACATCCCACTGTGATCTGACGCCCACCCGGCATGACGAAGGCCGCTTGCTCCCCCAGAGAGCAAGCGGCCTTCGACGTGTGTGGTGCGTCAGCCGACGCGGTGCAGCCAGCGCACGGGAGCGCCGTCGCCGGCGTAGCGGAAGGGCTCGAGCTCCTGGTCCCAGGCGGTGCCGAGCAGCTCGGCCATCTCGGCCCGGAACTCCTCAGGGTCGCCCTGGCTCGCGACGAGGGCGCTGCGCAGGCGGTCCTCGCTGACGACGGCGTCGCCGCTCGCCGACGTCCACGTGTGGTGGATGCCGAGGTTCGGGGTGTGCGACCAGCGTGAGCCGTCGTTGCCGGGTGAGGGTTCTTCGGTGACTTCGTAGCGCACGTGATCCCAGCCGCGCAGCGCGCTCGCGAGCTTTGCGCCGCTGCCTGGTTCGCCGCTCCAGCTGAACTCGCTGCGCACGAGGCCCGGCGCGACGGGCTGCTGCGTCCACTCGAGGTTGACGTCGGCGCCGAGGACGCTCTCGAGCGCCCACTCGATGTGAGGGCACAGCGCAGCGGGGGTGGAGTGCACGAAAACCACCCCGCGCGTCATGACGCGAGTCATCGACATCCGAACCTCCTGGTGTTCGCGAGGGACGTCTTCCCCAACGACCTCAGCCACACCCAGGAATCCGATGATGTGTGCCGCCATTCTGCACGATGGCGACGCTGCAGGCCAGCACCCGTGCGGCGTGGCGAAGAATCAACCTGTCACTCTGGCGCATGCGGTGCTCACCCCGTGGGAGCGACACGCCCGCGTGTCCTGGCGAGCTGTCTCGCAGTGCCCGCTCAGAGGATGTCGTCGCTCTCGGGCGCTGCGGCCCGGTGCGACGCCGTCCGGCCCCGTAGTTCCGCGACGTCGGCGCGCAGGGCTCGGATCTCATGGGTGAGTGCTTCGACCTCGTCGCGCATGCGGTCGTCGGCGGCGACCTCGCCGTCCTCCTCGCGGACGCGATCGAGGATCCATGACGCCACCGAACCCGTGACGACACTGAACAGCGCGATGCCGCTGAACATGAGGCAGGCGGCGACGACACGTCCGCTCGGTGTCACGGGGTGGTGCTCGCCGTAGCCGACCGTCGTGATCGTCGTCGTCGCCCACCACAGGGCGTCGCCGAAGGTGTGGATGTTGGCGCCCGGCGCCTTGCGTTCGGCGTCGAGGACGGCGAGTGCGCCGAGCAACAGCACCGTCAGCGTCGCGAACCCGAGGTAGGCGACGATGCGGCCGCGCAGGGTGCGTCCGAGGCGCTTGTCGAGCAGCCGCAGCAGGGCGATGAGCTGCATCGTGCGCAGCGGTTGCAGCGCGGGCAGGACGAGGACGAGCACGTCAAGCCCGGAGTGGCGCAGGAAGCCGCGACGGTCGCGGGAGAGGTGGAGGCGCGCGAAGTAGTCACCGACGAACGCGAGGTAGGTGATGACGTTGAGTGCATGGAACGTCAGGATGACATCGGTCGGCAGGCTCGGCCGGAGAATGGGTGCGGCATACGAGGCGATGAAGACGAGCGCCAGGATGCCGAGAGGGACGCGCGTCGTCTCCTGCCACTTCTCCCGCGCGCCTTCACCGGATGATGCCGGGCCGGTGCTCACCCACGGCGCGTTGCTCATGCGCCCATCGTAGCGAGGCGCGCCCTCGCGCACCGACGGCCGCCGACATACGCCCTGCGAGAAGGCGGCTCGCCTCGAGATGACGACGTCCTCGGCGTGACGGCGTGACGACGTCCGAGTAGGGCGGGCGGGGCTTGAACCCGCGACCCAGGGATTATGAGTCCCCTGCTCTGACCAGCTGAGCTACCGCCCCTCGCCCGCTCGTCGCGGGCCGCAAGAGAGTTTAACCCCCGTGACGTGGGGTTACCCACGTGGCGTCAGCCGACCAACTGTGCGGCGGCGTCCGAGTCGGATCGTCCGGTGCGCCCCGATTCGTCGATGAGTGCGGAAGCTGCGGCGACGACGTCCTGCGACATCGCCTCGACGCCGAGGTCGGCGCAGATGGTGTCGGTGGCGCCGCGCCCGCCGATGAGGAGGCGGTAGGAGCGCGCGAGGTCACGCAGCTCGTCGAGCGAGCGACGGAACGTCGTGTCACGCGTCGCAGCCATGACGACGAGATCGGGCTGCAGGATGGAGCACGCCTGCGCAAGATCAGCGACAGGCGTCTCCTGGCCGATGTAGCGAATGCGCCACCCCGAGCGCGCGAGAAGCACCCCGAGCACGAGCAGTGGAATGTCGTGCTGCTCCCCCGGCGGGCAGGCGAGGACGACGAGGGGCCCGTCACCGTCGGCCCACATGAGGCTGTAGCTGTCGAGGCGACGGCGGATGAGTTGCGTCGCGAAGTGCTCGTGCGCGACGGACACCTCACCCCGTTCCCAACGCCCGCCCAACTGCACGAGGAACGGCATGAGGCCGTCACGCAAGGCTTCCTCGAGCCGATGCGATGACAGCAGCCGATCCAGCGCGGCACTCAGGGCGAACTCGTCGAACCGGTCGACAGCGCGGTGCATCTCGTAGACGATGGCTGCGGCGTCGATACGTCGGCCGGCCGGGATCTGGGCGACGACGTTCGCGTTGACGCGGCGCGCGGCCTCCGCGATGGACACACCTTGCTCGCGTAGGCCCAGCACCGCAGAGACGCGACGGACGTCGAGTTCGCTGTAGACGCGGTAGCCGCCCGTCGTGCGCGACGGTTTGAGGATGCCGTAACGGCGCTCCCACGCGCGAAGGGTGTGAGTCGACACCCCGACGCGTTCGGCAAGTTCGCCGATCTGCAGCCCCTCGACATGCGTTGACATACGCAGAGATTAGCGACCTTGAGAACGTTAGACAAAGGTTTGTCGTCGCCTGTCACCCCGCCTTACGTTCAAAGGAACGCCGCACACAGCGAGTTCCCATTCGTCGGCGCCCGCCGCAGCTGCCGACCAGAAGGGGCCGACCATGAGCATGGCACTCGAGACCGACACATCTTTCAGTGACCTTGGCCTGAGCCTGCCCGCACTGGCCCGCCTCCGGCTGCACCAGACCTGGACGGCGCCGCTGCCTGTCAGCTCTACCCAGGCAGCTGAACTGTGGCTCGCCGACCTCGACCTGCCCGTACGCCTCTCCCGGTGGGCGCATGGCTTCCGCTCGTACGACCTCGGCGCGTTCACCGCGGATGAGTTCGCCGCGCGTAAGCGTGACGTTCTCACCGCCTGTGGCCGCACGGACGGTCGCGTCCTCATGCTCGCGCAGCCGGCCCGCGACGCCGTCGCGCCCCGTATCTACTGGGTCCTCGACGAGGACGACACCCCCGTCGCGCACATCGCCGAGATCGTCCACGACGGCGAGCGCCTCGGCATGTTCGTCACCGGCGCCGACGGCAGGCACGTCCAGGGGCGGCTCGTCATCGACGGCACCCCGACCGAGACGGTCGGGCAGCTGCGCGCCCACCTCGACGCTGACGGTGTGCGCGTCGGCCTCCAGCTCACGAGCGTCGACGGTTCCCCGGTGCTGACGATGTCGCTCACCGGTACGCTCGCGTCGGGTTCGTCGCGCGCCCTGATCCAGTCGGCGCAGCGCGCGGCAGCGTCACAACGCGTCCTCGCCGCCTGAGACACCCACAGATTCGCTTGCGACCCCGGCCACCAGGTGGAGCCGGGGTCGTGAGTCGTCAACAGCGTGAGACGAGCGCGGGTGCTGCGGGATCTGACGGGTCAGTAGATATCGACAACCTATCCACGCTCATGTGTAGCAATTAGGTCACGAATGAGCGCGGCGGCGCCGTAGCGGCCTGTGGGCGTGACTACGATCACTGCCATGACCGGAGCCACCACTGCCCCAGCGCACAGTGACATCACCGCCCAGCGAGGCGAACCCCTCGTCGTGCTCGACGGAGTGAACAAGCACTTCGGCGACCTGCACGTCCTCAAGGACATCGACCTGAGCGTCAATCGCGGTGAGGTCGTCGTCGTGCTCGGCCCCTCGGGATCCGGCAAGTCGACGCTGTGCCGCACGATCAACCGGCTCGAGACGATCGAGTCCGGAACGATCACGATCGACGGCAAGGCGCTGCCCGAGGAGGGCGCGGCGCTGGCGAAGCTGCGCGCCGACGTCGGCATGGTGTTCCAGTCGTTCAACCTGTTCGCCCACAAGACGATTCTCGACAATGTCACCCTCGGCCCCATCAAGGTCCGCAAGCAGAGCAAGGCCGACGCGGAGGCGAAGGCGATGGAGCTGCTCGAACGCGTCGGTGTCGCCCACCAGGCGAAGAAGTTCCCGGCCCAGCTCTCCGGCGGCCAGCAGCAACGCGTCGCCATCGCCCGCTCCCTCGCGATGGAACCGAAGGTGATGCTCTTCGACGAGCCGACGTCAGCGCTCGACCCCGAGATGATCAACGAGGTCCTCGACGTCATGGCGCAGCTCGCCGCCGACGGCATGACGATGATCTGCGTCACCCACGAGATGGGCTTCGCCCGCCGCGCCGCCGACCGCGTGATCTTCATGGCGGACGGCGCCATCCTCGAGCAGGCGGCCCCCGAACAGTTCTTCAGCAACCCGACGACCGATCGTGCCCGGGACTTCCTCGGCAAGATTCTCACCCACTGACGCAGGCCGTCAGCAAACCCAGGAGGAAACAGACATGAAGCGTGCCATCGCCACCGCAGGTGTCGCCGCCCTCGCCCTCGGCCTGACGGCCTGTGGCGGCAGCGACGACAAGAGCTCGTCCGGCTCGGGCGACAAGATCAAGATCGGCATCAAGTACGACCAGCCCGGCCTCGGACTCAAGGCCGGCTCGGACTACAAGGGCCTCGACGTCGACGTCGCCAAGTACGTCGCGAAGGAGATGGGCTACGGCGAGGACAAGATCGACTTCGTCGAGTCGCCCTCCAAGCAGCGTGAGAAGATGCTCGAGGCGGGCACCGTCAAGATGATCTTCGCCACGTACTCGATCACCGACAAGCGCAAGCAGCAGGTCTCCTTCGGCGGCCCCTACTTCGTCGCCGGCCAGTCGGTCCTGACGAAGGCGGACACCGACATCAAGAGCGTCAAGGACCTCGCGGGCAAGAAGGTCTGCTCCGTCACCGGCTCGACGTCGGTCGACAACCTGAAGAAGCAGCAGCCGAACCTCGTCCCCCAGCAGTACGACAAGTACTCCGAGTGCGCGGACGCGCTCGCCTCCGGCGCCATCGACGCGATGACGACGGACAACACGATCCTCGCCGGCTACGCCAACCAGGATGCCTACAAGGGCAAGTTCAAGCTCGTCGGCGATGCCTTCACCGAGGAGAAGTACGGCGTCGGCCTTAAGAAGGGCGACAAGGACACCTGCGAGAAGGTCAACAAGGCCATCACGAAGATGGTCGACTCCGGTGAGTGGAAGAAGGCCGTCGAGTCGAACCTCGGCGCCGACTTCCGCTACGACACGAAGCTCAACCCGCCGAAGCCGGCAGCCTGCTCCTGATCCACGCGCGGTGTCGGGCGCGGCACCCGCCGCGCCCGTCACCGTCACCCATTGAAAGGCCTTGCATGTCAACGCTTTTCAGCGATTATCATCTGCTCGACGCGTTGTGGATGACGATCAAGCTGACCCTCGTGGCCGCCGTGGGCTCCCTCGTCCTCGGCACGCTCGTCGCCGTCCTGCGCATGTCGCCGGTGCCGATGCTGCGCTTCCTCGGCACGTCCTACATCAACATCTTCCGCAACACTCCCCTGACGCTCATCATCCTGTCGTGCAACCTCGTGCTGTGGGCCAAGCTCGGCGTCGAGCTCGCGGACAGCAAGAGCCCCGACTTCTTCACGACGAACAACTTCCGCCTGGCGGTGCTCGGCCTGACGGTGTACCACGCCGCCTACGTCTGCGAGGCGCTGCGTTCCGGCGTCAACACGATCCCGCTCGGGCAGGCCGAGGCCGCGCGTTCGATCGGGCTCACGTTCAGCCAGTCACTGCGTGAGGTCATCCTGCCGCAGGCGTTCCGCGGCGCGATCGTCCCCCTCGGCAACGCGCTCATCGCGCTGACGAAGAACACCACGGTCGCCGTCGTCATCGGCGTCATGGAGATGGCCGCGATGCTGGCGAAGGTGACCGAGGACGACCCGGGCCTGCTCAACCAGGCGTTCTCCGCCTCGGCCCTCGCCTTCGTGGCACTGACCCTGCCGACGGGTCTGCTCGTCGGCTACCTCGGCAAGAAACTGGCGGTGAAGCGATGAGTAGCGGAGTTCTCTTCGACGCCCCGGGCCCGAAGGCCCGCCGGCGACACGCCGTCCTGACGGTGCTCGGCGCCCTCGTCCTTCTCGGCCTGCTGTGGCTCGTCTACCGCCGTCTCGACGACAAGGGCCAGCTCACCTCGGCCATGTGGAAGCCGTTCCTCGAGGCCTCGACGTGGCAGGACTACATCCTGCCGGGCCTGCTCGGCACGTTGAAGGCCGCCGGCACCGCCATGATCGGCGCCGCCGTCTTCGGCATCGTCTTCGCGATGGCCCGCATGTCGCATGTGCGGCCCCTGCGGTGGGTCGCCGGCGTCATCGTCGAGCTGGGCCGCGCCGTGCCCGTGTTGCTCATGATGCTGTTCGTCTACGGCTGGCTCTCGACCCGCGGTGACAACGACAACAACCCGTTCATCGCGACGGTCGTCGCCCTCGTCATCTACAACGGTGCGGTCGTCGCCGAGGTCATCCGCTCCGGCGTCGACCAGCTGCCGAACGGGCAGCGTGAGGGGGGTCTGTCCGTCGGTCTGACACAGACGCAGACCCTGCGCTCGATCCTGCTGCCGCAGGCGATCACCGCGATGATGCCGACGCTCATCAGCCAGCTCGTCGTCGTGCTCAAGGACACCGCGCTGGGGTACAACGTGCTCTACGGCGAGATGCTCTACAAGGCCAAGAACGCCGCGGTCTCGTCGGCGAACATCGTGCCGATGATCTTCGTCGTGGCGCTCATCTACATCGCGCTCAACTACACGATCTCGAAGATCGCCGTCCTCGTCGAGAAGCGCCTGCAGAACCGCGGGCAGGCAGCCGGCGCGGGCGAACACGGCGACGGGCCGGGCGCGGGCGTGACCGCCGGGGTCGCCGTCACCGGCGCCCCGGGCGTCAACTTCGGCGAGCAACACACGACCTGACGTTCGCGCACACGACGCGGGGGCCTCGACCATGATCGGTAGAGGCCCCCGCGTCGTGTTGCGTCAGGACGCGCTCAGCGGCACGAGCCGCCACAGCATGCGAGAACCGCCCCGTATCATGGTGATACGAGGCGGTTCTCGGTGATGCTCCCCCACTTGGACTCGAACCAAGAACCCTCCGATTAACAGTCGAATGCTCTGCCAATTGAGCTATAGGGGAATGCTCGACCCAGCGGTTCAGGCTCTCACCCGAACGTTTGGCGCGCCGTAACTATAGCAAAGGTTCGACGCGCGTTCACAATCGCAGCCTTGCGCTCGCCCGGGGCACCTATCTCAGACCGGCCTCGCGCAGCGCGTTGAGCTGCGTCTGCAACTGGAACAGGCGCGCACTCGCTGCACGGGAGGCGTCTGCGTAACCCGGCGCGTTCGGGTCGAGCCGGCGAAGCTGCCCCATGGCATCGGCGATCGCCGAGCTGAGCGCGCCCTCCTGCACGTTCTGGATGAGCGCCGCGACATAACGCTCATCCGGGCGGCCCGTCGCCTCGTCGAGTTTCGTCGGCAGGTCACGGACGACGAGCTCGTTGAGCACGTCATGCAGCTGCGGGTCGGTGCCGCGCCGCACGGCCTCGTTCCACGCCCCGATCGACGCCACGGAACCCGGTCCGCCGGCCACGATCGCCGCCGCCAGGATGAGCTGGTGCGCCGGCGCGCTGAAGTCCCCCGGTACGAGCTGATCGAACACGGTGCCCTTCAACGACTCCGGGTACTGCAGCATCACCTGCAACAGCTGCCGCTCCCCCGCGATCGACGGATCACGCGGGTTCGGCTTCGGGATGCTCGGACGCTGCGGCTCAGCGGCCTCCGACACGCTCTGGCCCTCGCGCTGCCCACCGCCGGGGCCCGACGATGGCTGCTGAGAACCCTGCCGCGATGCGGCCGGCGACTCCTCCCGCCGCGGCGGGCGTCGCTCGCTCAGCTTGCCGCGCGGCGCGGTGCGCACGGCTGCGCTGAGCTGCTCGATCTCGACTCCGATCCACCCGGCGACCGTGCGCACGTACTCGGGCCGCAGCGTCTGGTCACGGATGCCGGCGATGATGGGGGCCACCGCGCGCATGGCGGCGACGCGCCCCTCCGCGTGGTCGAGGTCGAACCCCGCGATCGTCGTGCGCACGGCGAACTCGAACATCGGCACCGCGTCTTCGATGAGACCGCGCACCGCCTCATCGCCCTGGCGCAGGCGCAGGTCGCACGGGTCCATCCCGTCCTTCGCGACGGCGACGAACGACTGGCTCGCCCAGCGCTGATCCTCGTCGAACGCCTTCATCGCCGCCTTCTGGCCGGCGGCGTCACCGTCGAACGTGAAGATGACGCGCGCGGGGGTGCCCCCGGCCTCGTCACGCATGATGCGACGCAACGACTTGATGTGATCCACGCCGAACGCCGTGCCACACGTCGCGACGGCATTGTCGACGCCCGCGAGGTGCGCGGCCATGACGTCGGTGTAGCCCTCGACGACGACAGCGCGTCGCTCGCGCGCGATCGTCTTCTTCGCGAGGTCCAACCCGTACAGGACGTGGGTCTTCTTGTAGACCGGCGTCTCGCTCGTGTTGAGGTACTTCGCCTCGATGCGGTCGTCTTCGAAGATGCGGCGCGCGCCGAAGCCGACGGTGTCGCCCGTGATGTCGCGGATCGGCCAGACGACGCGGCCACGGAACCGGTCGTAGAGGCCCCGCGACGACTGACCGACGAGCCCGGCAGTCGTCATCTCCTCGGGGCTGAAACCCTTGGCGCGCAGGTGCGCCGTCAGCGCGTCGCCGGTGCGTGGCGCGAAGCCGACGCCGAAGTGCTGCGCGGCCTTGCCGTCGAAACCCTTGGCGCGCAGGAAATCCCGCCCGGCGCGGGCAGACGGGTCGCGAAGCAGCGCCTCGGTGTAGAACTCCTCCGCCACGCGGTGCGCCTCGACGAGCCGCATGCGCCGCCCCGGCGGCTCACGGTCGGGCCGCTCGCCCTCCTCGTAACGCAGCACCATCCCGGCCTTCGCGGCGAGGCGCTCGACGGACTCGGTGAACGACAGGTGCTCGGTCTCCATGACGAACGAGATGACGTCACCCGACTGACCGCACCCGAAACAGTGATAGACACCGACGGCGGGACGCACGGTGAAGCTCGGCGTCTTCTCGTCGTGGAACGGGCACAACCCCTTGAGCGAACCGGCGCCCGCGCGCCGCAGCGTCACGTGCTCGGAGACGACGTCCTCGATGTTGACGCGATCCTTCACGGCAGCGATGTCCTCTGCCTTGATCAGCCCCGCCACGTCACTCCTTCCCACCTCACGCGATGCCCGGCCACGGCCGGCTCGGCACGCACCGTAAGTGTAGGCGCGGCCACCGACAACCCCATCCGATCGTCACGACGGGGCGTGCGCCGCCTCCGCGAGCGCTCGCCCGTCCGTCAACGACGCGACCTGGTCGATGACGACGCGGAGCACGCCGGCATCGTCGGCCGCGGCGCGCGCGTCGTCGAGAAAAGGTACGTCCATGCGCTCGGGATCAGCGACGAGACGGGCGACGAGTGACTCGACGACCTCGCGCTGCACCCGGTGCTGCGCCTCGCGTGCCTGCGTGAACATGACGAAGTGCGCCGACATTCCCTTGAGGACCGCGACCTGTGCACGCACGTCGTCGGGCACGACGAGCACAGCGTCGTACCGCGCGAGCGGCTGGTGGCCGTACGCGGCGCGCGTGGCGTCCTCGGGTGCCGCTGCGAAACGGCCGATGAGCTTGCTCGTCATGTCCTTCAACGCCGCCAGATCGCGGCGCGAACCGACGAACGATGCCGGCAGGTCGTCGTGCAGCAGGGCGTCGAAGGCCTCCGCGAGCGCGTCATCACTCAGATCGGGCGCGTACCGGGCGCGCGCCGCGGCGATGACGCCGGCACGCTCAGCCGGCGAGCGCAACGCCCGCAACTCCAGCGCACCGGCCGCGACGGCGTCCTCGATGTCATGGACGCTGTAGGCGACGTCGTCGGCCCAGTCCATGACTTGCGCCTCGAGGCACGTGCGTGCCGGCGCCTCGGTGCGCACGAACGCGAAGACGTCCGCGTCGTCTTCGTAGACACCGAACTTCGTGGTGCCCGCCGGGCCCTCGCCACGGCGCCACGGGTACTTCGTCGCCGCATCCAGCGTCGCGCGCGTGAGATTGAGCCCGACGGAGCGCCCTCCCGAGGTGTGCCGCTTCGCCTCGAGGCGCGTCAGCAGCCGGAAGGTCTGCGCGTTGCCCTCGAACCCGCCGATGTCGGCCGCGAGCGCGTCGAGCACGCTCTCGCCGAAGTGCCCGAACGGCGGGTGGCCGATGTCGTGCGCGAGACATGCGGCGTCGACGACGTCCGAGTTGCAACCGAGCGCGTCCGCGAGTTCGCGCCCGATCTGCGCGACCTCGAGCGAGTGCGTCAACCGGTTGCGCACGAAGTCGTCCGTCCCGGCCTGCCACACCTGCGTCTTCGTCGACAGCCTCCGCAGCGAGGCGCTGTGCACGATGCGCGCTCGATCGCGCGCGAAGTCGTCACGATCACTGCGCTTGCGGGTGCGATCCTCCGCGACGAAGCGCTCCCGATCGCGCGCCGCGTACGTGCTCAGCGAAGCACCTCGAGCTGCGTGCGTAGGTCGCGTGCCCAGTCGGCGAGCCAGTCGCGCTGCATCTCGTTCCAGGCATCGGCGACGAAGTCGCTCGGGAACATGATGCTCGACTCGTCCGGCAGCGACAGCCCGAT
Source organism: Dermacoccus sp. CCH2-D9 (assembly GCF_001556795.1). Classification (NCBI taxonomy): domain Bacteria; kingdom Bacillati; phylum Actinomycetota; class Actinomycetes; order Micrococcales; family Dermacoccaceae; genus Dermacoccus; species Dermacoccus sp. CCH2-D9. The sequence goes on along the minus strand of NZ_LSJT01000096.1, from coordinate 40,145 downwards.
GTCGCGGCCCTCGGCGTCCGTGATGACCCGCCACTCGAGCACCGTCTCCAGGGTCAACCACTGCCCCAGCGCGAAGCCGATCATCGCGACGAACGGCGTCGGATCCTCGCGCTCGGTCTCGTCCTGCGCGATGACCCGGTCGACGTAACTCTCGTACGCCGCGTCGATCGTCGCGACGTCGGTGACGTCTATGTTCCAGCGCGCCGCGTCATCGAGCCAGCCGTCGAGAACGGTCTGCTCGGCCTCGCCGACGGGTTCGACGATGATGTCGGCCATCAGCTCGCCACCGCCGCGTAGCGCTGCGCCGCGCGGGCGCGCGCCTTGCTCGCCTCGACCTCGCGGTCCTTGGGCGGCGCGCTCGTCACGAGAGAGTCGATCAGCTCGCGCGAGGCCTGCGCGATGACGTCGACGGCGCGCTCGTAGGCGGCTTCGTTGGCGCTCGACGGCTTGGCCGAGCCGCCGATCTTGCGCACGTACTGCAGGGCTGCGGCACGCACCTCCTCGTCAGTCGCGGGGGGCGCGAAGTTGTTGAGCGGGCGGATGTTGCGGCACATGCCTAAAGCGTGCCACACGACGCCGACAACAGCCGTCGCATCGGGCGCCACGCCGGGCCCCGGCTCGCTACGCTGACAGCATGACGCACCTGCCGCACCCGCTCGTGTCAGCTCACCGACTCGCCGCACGCCTAGAAGCCGGCGAACGCTTCCACCTGCTCGACGTGCGGTGGGCGCTCGGGCAGCCCTCGATGCACGAGGCGTACCTGCACGCACACCTGCCCGGCGCCTGCTGGGTTGAGTTCGAGGACGCCCTCAGCGACGCGGTCAGCGACGACGGCGCGGGCGGGCGTCATCCGATGCCGTCGCTCGATCGGTTCCAGGACGCGATGCGCGCCGCCGGCGTCCGCAACGATGTGCCCGTCGTTGTCTACGACGCCGCGAACGGCCTCGCCGCGGCCCGCTGCTGGTGGTTGCTGCGCTATTTCGGCAAGCTCGACGTGCAGGTGCTCGACGGCGGTCTCGCCGCGTGGAAGCAGGCCGGCGGGGCGCTCGAGGGGGGCGATCCGACGCCAACGCAACGCGGTGACTTGATCGCGACGCCCCGCCACCTCACTCTCGTCGATGCCGACGGCGCGGAGGAGCTCGCCGCGCGTCACCTGCTCGTCGACGCCCGCCCCGCCGACCGCTTCGCCGGCCAGAACGAGACGATCGACCCGGTCGCCGGGCACATCCCCGGCGCCGTCAACATCCCGGCGCTGAGCAACATCGGCGCCGACGGCTGCTTTCTCACGAGCGACGACCTCGCCACGCGCTTCACCGCGCGTGGCATCCCACGTCATGAACGCGTCGGGGTCTACTGCGGCTCCGGCGTGCAGGCCGCGCATCTCGCGCTCGCGCTCGAGGTGAGCGGCGTGTTCGACGACCCGGCGGTCTACATCGGGTCGTGGTCGGACTGGATCAGCGACCCCGAACGACCCGTCGAACGCGACTGAACCGAGCCGTCGCGCCCCTCGGCGATCTCGCACCCTTCGCTGCCCCACCCGTGACAGACGCGAACGGCCGGCCCCCGCTCGTGCAGGGGCCGGCCGTTCGTCGTGTCAGCGTGGGTCAGCCGCGCTTGGGCAGACCCAGCTTCGTGTCAGCCTCGGCCTCGAGTTCGAGCGCGCGGTGGGGGTCGCTCGCAACGTCGGTGCCGAGCATCGGGATGACGCTGCGCAGCTCGTTCTCCCAACGCTCCCATTCGTCCTTGAACGACGAACGCAGGATGTCGAGCGCGATCGGGACGGCGGTCGACGCACCCGGCGACGCGCCGAGCACACCCGCGATCGTGCCGTTCGCGGAGGTGATCACCTCGGTGCCGAACTGCAGCGTGCCCTTCGTGCCCGAGCTGGGCTTGATGATCTGCGCGCGCTGGCCGGCGGTGAACAGCTTCCAGTCGTCCGAGACGGCCGTCGGCGCGAAGTCGTGCAACGCCTCGATGCGCTTGGCCTGGTTCGCGAGCAGATCCTGCGCGAGCACCTTCGTCAGGCCGAGGTTCTCAAGGCCGGCGGTCGCGATCGGCAGCACGTTGTCGGTGCGCAGCGACTGGAAGAGGTCGAGAACCGAGCCCTCCTTGAGGAACTTCGGCACGAGACCGGCGAACGGGCCGAACAGCGCGGTGCGCTGGCCGTCAATGATGCGTGCGTCGAGGTGCGGCATCGACATGGGCGGCGCGCCCTCGGCGGCCTTGCCGTACACCTTCGTCTGGTGCTTGGCGGTGACGGCCGGGTTCTCGGTCGACAGGAACGTGCCGGAGACGGGGAACAAACCGTAGCCCTTCACCTCGGGCACCCCGGCCTTGCGCAGCAGCTTGAGCGTGTAACCGCCCGCGCCGAGCATGAGCACCTTGGTGCGCACGACGCGCGTCGCGCCGTCCCGCAGGTTCTTGACGGTGACGTTCCACGAGCCGTCGGCATTGCGCTCGATGTCGGTGACCTCGTGCTTGAGCTCGAGTGCGCCGCCGCGGGCGACGAAGTCCTCGAACAGCTGACGGGTGACGGCGCCGAAGTCGACGTCGGTGCCGCTCGGGGCGTAGGTCGCGGCGATCTTCTCACCGGCCGGGCGGCCCTCGATGAGCAGCGGCGACCACTGCTCGATCTGGCCGTAGTCCTCCGAGTGCTCCATGTCGTGGAAGAACGGGTGCTCGCTCATGAGGCGGAAGCGCTCGCGCAGGAACTTCTGGTTCGCATCGCCGCGCACGAACGCCATGTGCGGCGTGTTGTTGATGAACGTCGACGGCTCACGCATCGCGCCCTCGGTGACGAGGGAACCCCAGAACGTCTTCGTCGTGAGGAACTGGCCGTTGATCGCAATGGCCTTCGAGATGTTGACGCTGCCGTCGGCCGCCTCGGGCGTGTAGTTGAGCTCGCACAGCGCGGCGTGGCCGGTGCCCGCGTTGTTCCAGCCGTTCGAGCTCTCGAGGGCGACCTCGTCGAGACGTTCGAAGACGGTGAGCGACCACTCGGGGTGCACCCGCTGGATCATGGCACCGAGCGTCGCGCTGACGATGCCGCCGCCGACGAGCAGGACGTCGACGGAATCGGATGCGCTCTTCGCGCCCTCCACGTTGTTCACCACATGCCCCTTACGCGCTGATGTGTCGTGTTGCTGGCGCGCCGCATCGCGACGCTTTGTTCTCCACGGTAGTCCTCCTCGACGCCGAGCGTGCAACGGGGCGATGAACTACCGGGGTGATGTGATCCGTGACACGCCTGACGTGTCAGCCTCCGGAGTTCTCCGCCTCCGCCTCGGCCACCCAGGCGGCCTGTTCGGCGGTGAGCTCCTGCGTGTCGAGCCACCCGTCGGGCAGGACGACGCGTCGCTCGCTGCCCGCGCGACCGCGCGGCCCGTCCGCCGCAGCGCCGGGCCACGGGGCGTCGAGGTCGAGCCCGGCGAAGAGGTCGTCGAGCGCGGCGAGGGAGTCGACGAGCGCGAGCTGATGGCGCAGCTGCGAGCCGACCGGAAAGCCCTTGAAGTACCAGGCGATGTGCTTGCGGATGTCGCGGCAGCCCTTGAGCTCGTCGTCGTAGAACTCGACGAGGTACTCCGCGTGGCGGCGCAACGTCGCGCAGACCTCACCGAGCGTCGGGTCGACGCGGGCGTCGGAACCGGCGAAGGCCGCGGCGAGGTCGGTGAACAGCCAGGGCCGTCCGAGGCAGCCGCGCCCGACGACGACGCCGTCGCAGCCTGTCTCGGCGACCATGCGCATGGCGTCCTCGGCCGACCAGATGTCACCGTTTCCGAGCACCGGGATGCTCGTCACGGTCTCCTTGAGGGTGCGGATCGCCGACCAGTCCGCGTGGCCCGAGTACGCCTGTGCGGCCGTGCGGGCGTGCAGCGCGACGGCCGCGACGCCCTCACCCTCGGCGATGCGCGCCGCCTCGAGGTAGGTGAGGTGATCGGTGTCGATGCCCTTACGCATCTTGACGGTGACGGGGATGTCGTACGGGCTCGCCTCGCGCACGACGGCGCTGACGATGCCGCGGAACAGCTCGGTCTTCCATGGCAGCGCGGAACCGCCGCCCTTGCGCGTCACCTTGGGCACCGGGCAGCCGAAGTTGAGGTCGATGTGGTCCGCACGGCCCTCCGAGGCGAGGATGCGCGCCGCCTTGCCGGCGTTGAGCGGGTCGGTGCAGTAGAGCTGGATGGAGCGCGGGTTCTCGTCGGGGTCGGTCTCGATGAGCTTCATCGTGAGCGGAACGCGCTCGACGAGAGCGCGCGAGGTGATCATCTCGCTGACGTAGAGCGACGTCGCGCCGCTCGCACCCGCGGCGACGGAGCCGTCATCGCCGTACTGACGACACAGGCGCCGGAACGCACGGTTGGTGATGCCCGCCATCGGCGCGAGTACGACGGGCGAGGTGATGGTGTGCCGTCCGATCTGCAGCGGCGGCAGCGCCGACGGGTCGCGCACGAGCGCACCGGGTGCGGGAGGGGCTTCGAGAACAGTCATCGCCTTTCAGTGTCCCACTCGCGCGCAAGGCTGGCGACATGACGACTGGAGCAGCACCCGGCCCGCGCCCACTACCCTGGTGCCGTGTCACGCAACGAACCACGACCCGAAGTCTCCGTCAGCACGAGCCGCGCGAAGGCCATGCACGCCTCCGACCCGGCGATCGGGGCGCTGGCGCGCCTGCCGCAGTGGGTCATCCTCGCTGTCCTCGCCGTCCTCATGATCGTCGGCATCGCGGTGCGCGGCGTCGTCGGAGCCGTCGCGTTCGGCCTCGTCACCGCCTTCCTCGCCTGGCTGCTGTACCTGTCGTGGCAGCAGCTGCGCCCGCTCGACCGCCTCGCGCGCGCCGCCGTCATCGTGCTGACGCTGGGCGTGACGATCGTGCTGGCGTTCCCGAGGTAACCCCATGTTTTGACAATGATTCTCACTTTGAGTGAGAATCATTGTCATGTTCATGCGTCGCTCGTTCACCGTTGCTCTCACCGCCGCCCTGGGGCTCGGCGTCACCGCCTGCGGCTCCGAGAACGGGCGCACCGACGACGGCCGCGTCCAGACACTGGCGAGCTTCTATCCGATGCAGTACGCGCTCGAACGCATCGGCGGACCAGACGTCACCGTCAAGAACCTGACGAAGGCCGGCCAGGAGCCGCACGACGTCGAGCTCACGCCCCGCCAGGTCGCCTCCGTCGCGGACGCCCGCCTCATCGTCTACGCGAAGGGCTTCCAGGCCAGCGTCGACGACGCCGTCGCCTCGAGCGCCAAGGCCGGGCGCGCACTCGACGTCTCGCCGCAGGCCGACCTCGACCTCACAGCCGAAGAGGAGGGCCACCATGACGAGAGCGAGCACGAGCACGCTTCCCATGCCGGCGGTTCCGACCCGCACTTCTGGCTCGACCCGGTGCGCTACAAGGCCGTCGTCCAGGCGATCGGTGACCGGCTCGCCAAGGACGACCCCGAGCACGCCGACGGATACCACACGCGCACCGCGTCACTCGTCAAGGATCTCGATGCCCTCGATGCCGAGTACCGTGGCGGCCTCGCTCACTGCACGAACCGGACGATCGTGACCGGCCACGAGGCGTTCGCCTACCTCGCGGCACGATATGGGCTGACGCAGCGCGGCGCGTCGGGTGTCTCCCCCGAGGCCGAGCCGACGCCGGCGCAGCTGTCGTCGATCAGCGATTACGTGAAGAAGAACAAGGTGACGACGATCTACGCTGAGACCCTCGTCTCGCCGAAGGTGGCTCAGACCATCGCCTCCCAGACCGGCGCCCGCGTCGACGTCCTCGACCCGATCGAAGGGTTGACGGACGCGAGCAAGGGCAGCGACTACCTCGCCGTGATGAGATCCAACCTCGCCACATTGAAGAAGGGCCAGGGCTGCTCGTGAGCGTCTCCCCCATCCTGCGACTGCGCGACGCCGCGTTCGGCTACGACGGCCGCGCGGTCGTCAGCGGTGTCTCGCTCGAGGTGAACCCCGGCGAGATCATCGCGGTTCTCGGGCCGAACGGCTCCGGCAAGTCGACGCTGATGCGCGGCATCCTCGGCCTCAACGACCACGTCAGCGGGCAGGTCGAGCTGTTCGGCACGCCCGCATCTTCGTTCAAGGCGCGCACGCGCATCGGCTACGTGCCGCAGCGGCACACGCTGTCGGCGTCGGTGCGCGCGACGGTGGAAGAGGTCGTCGAGGTGGGTCGCCTGCCGCACCGGCCCTGGTACCGACGCGCGGACGCCGAGGATCGCCGGCTCGTCACCGCGGCCCTCGCCGAGGTCGGGCTCGCCGATCGCTCCCGCGACGACGTCGCCACCCTCTCCGGGGGTCAGCACCGACGCGTCCTCATCGCCCGCGCGCTGGCCGCGCAGCCCGACATCCTCGTCATGGACGAGCCGACGGCCGGCGTCGACACCGCCAGTCAGGAGGTACTCGCCGAGGTGCTCGAGCGCCTCGCCGCGAGTGGCGTGACGATGATCATCGTCACGCACGAGATCGAGGCGCTGCACGGCATCGTCACGCGCATCGTCGAGGTCGCGCACGGCGCCGTGACGTTCGACGGACCGCCCGCGCGCTACGGCGAGCGCGTCAGCGCGTCGCTCGGTGGGGTGTCGCTCGGCGGCCACGACCACCACGCCGAGGACCTGCCGCACCACGCGCCGGGCTACGCGCGCGGACCCTTCGACGACGCCAGGTTCGCGCCCGATCACGGGCGATTCAGGGAGGGGGATCGTCGTGGCTGAGTCGCTCGCTACGTGTTCTGATGGGGCGCCCGTGCGTCCCGTCGCTCCCTTCCACGCTCTGATCGGAGGCCACCGTGGGTGACCTGTTCGTCCTCGAGGCGATGCGATACGCGTTCGTCGCCGCGCTGCTCGTCGGGGCGGCCGCGCCGTCCGTCGGGGTGTTCCTCGTGCAACGACGGCTGTCGCTCATCGGTGACGGCATCGGCCACGTCGCGCTCGCCGGCGTCGCGATCGGGGTGCTCCTGCACGCCTCGCCGATCCTGACGGCGCTCATCGCGGCCGTCGTCGCGGCGTGCATCATCGAGTTCATCCGCCTGCGCGGGACGACGAACGCCGACGTCGCCCTCGCCGTCATGTTCTACGGCGGTATCGCGGCGGGCGTCGTACTGCTCTCACGCGCCGACAACGCGGGGCAGACGTCGATCAGTCAGTACCTGTTCGGCTCGATCCTCACGACGACGAGCGACCAGCTGTGGCAGTTCGGCGCGCTCGCCCTCGTCGCCGTCGGCGCGACGACGGTGCTGCGCAAGCGCCTGTTCGCCGTCGCCAACGACGAGGAGTACGCGCGGGCCGTGGGGCTGCCCGTCGTGCCGCTCAATCTGCTGCTGTCGATTCTGACGTCGGTGACGGTCGTGTTGTCGATGCGCGTCATCGGCCTGTTGCTCATCTCGGCGCTCATGATCCTGCCCAACGCGACGGGCCAGCTGATCGGTCGTAGCTTCCGTCAGACGACGGCCGCAGCCGTCGTCGTGGGCTGCCTCAGCGGTGCGCTGGGCGTCACCAGCGCGTACTACCTCGACACCCCGCCCGGCGGTACCGTCGTGCTCGCGGCGATCGCGCTGTTCCTGCTCGCGTCGTTCGTGGCGATGACCGTGCACGCCGTGCGCGCTCGTCAGGCGCGACGGGTGGCGCACCACGCGCACGAGCACCGGCAGGGCTGCGGGCACCCGTCCGTCCCTCACGGCGACCACGTCGACTACCTTCACGACGGTGAGTTCCACGCGCCGCACGGCGACCACTGGGACGACCACCGACCCGCCGTCGAGACCTCGAAAGGCACGCATGATGCGGTGTGACAGCGCAGGACGCTTCGAGCTTCGACGAGTCTGGACGGATGTCCGATGAGTGCGCGCAAACCGACACGCCAGCAGCGCGCCGTCGCCGAGAGGCTCGACGGCTGCGGCGAGTTCTGCTCCGCGCAGGATCTGCACGCGAAGCTGCGCGCCGACGGTGAGACGATCGGCCTCGCAACGGTGTACCGCACCCTGCAGGCGCTCGCCGGGGACGGCACCGTCGACGTGCTGCGCACCGACGACGGTGAAGCCGTCTACCGCAGCTGCTCCCCCACGCACCACCATCACCTCGTGTGCCGACGGTGCGGACGCACCGTCGAGGTCGAGGGCCCGACGGTCGAACGCTGGGCCTCCGGCATCGCCGCCGAGCACGGCTTCACCGCCGTCAGCCACCAGCTCGAGATCTTCGGGCTGTGTCGCGCGTGCAGTCACGACGCCGCCGCTGCCTCTGCTTCCGCCCCCTCTGACGCGGGGCCTTGAGTCGCCCGAAGCGTTGCGGCGGGTTCTCCCGTCAGGACCGCACCGAATGTCTCGACGGCACTGACCCTGCCGCATGGCGACGGCGCAAACACCTCACGAAGGCGCCGTCTCCACCGTGTCACGGCGGCTCTAACGCGTCACGGCGGCACTGAATACCATGACGGCACTGCCCCGGACTCCGGTCTCGAGGGGTGAATCAGGCGACTCGGCCGGCATCTGACACCACTGCGAACTGCGTCCCTCTCTGCGCTTTTCGTCGACCTTCGTAAATCGCAGGGGGGCCGGGTCAGTCGATGAGGCCGTCGTCCTCGTAGATGCCGCCGCCGTCAGCGTCGGGGTCCCCCATGAGCACCGGGTCGTAGGACGGCTTGGGCTTCGACGGCGCCCGAGCTGCCGCCGCAGCGTCGTCCGCAGCCTGCTGAGCGGCGACGGCGTCGACGGCTCCGCCATAGCGACGGTCGCGCCGGGCGTAGATGTCGACGGCCTCCCACAGCTTGCGACGGTCGAAGTCGGGCCACAGCGTGTCGAGGAAGACCATCTCGGCGTAGGCGCTCTGCCATAGCTGGAAGTTGCTCGTCCGCTGCTCGCCGGAGCTGCGCACGAACAGGTCGACGTCCGGCAGGCCCGGCGCGTAGAGGTAGCTCTGGATCGTCTTCTCGGTGATCTTCTTCGGGTTCAACCGGCCGGCCGCGACGTCGTCAGCGAGCGAGCGTGTGGCATCGACGAGCTCTGCGCGCCCGCCGTAGTTGACGCACATCTGCAGGGTGCAGACGGTGTTGTTCGTCGTCCGCTCCTGGGCGACTTCGAGCTCGCGCACGACAGAACGCCACAGCCGCGGCTTGCGCCCTGACCAGATGACGCGCACGCCCCACGAGTCGAGCAGGTCGACGCGACGACGGATCGTGTCGCGGTTGAAGCCCATGAGGAAGCGCACCTCCTCCGGCGAACGGCGCCAGTTCTCCGTCGAGAACGCGTAGGCGCTGATGTTCTTGACGCCGAGTTCGATGCAGCCGGCGACGACGTCGATCAGCATCGCCTCACCCGCCTCGTGGCCCTTCGTGCGCGGCAGACCGCGCTCGTTGGCCCAACGCCCGTTGCCGTCCATGACCATCGCGATGTGCTGCGGCACCAGCTCAGCAGGAATCGCGGGCGGCGTGGCGCCGCTGGGGTGCGGGTCGGGTGAGATCGGCACGGGCGTCGTCCTTCGGGTCGTGATTCTTGTCGTCGTGCTGCGTGACGTAGGTGTCCCCGACGTCTCGGTGAGGACAGTCTCTCAGGACGCCGGGGGCACGTCGTGCGTCGCAGGCTCGGCGGGTGTCGCGGGTGGGGTCGAGCGAGCGACGACGGTGTAGTCGCCGCGATCGACGTGCCTGAGCGAGCGCACGCCGTGTTCGAGGTGCCATTGGACGTATGCGGCGATGAGGTTGCTCGACTGTCGACGCGCGTCGTCGCTCGTCGCGGCGACGGCGATCCAGTCGCCGCGCAGCAGGGCGTCCATGAGGACGAACGTCTCGGGCATCGGCGCGGTCGATCCGGGCGGGCGGCACTGCGGGCAGACGGCGCCACCGACGGCGAGGTTGAACGCACGCTGCGGGCCGGGGTCGCCGCAGCCGGCGCAGTCGATGAAGCTCGGCGTCCACCCGGCCGTCGCGACGGAACGCACGAGGTAGGCGTCGAGCACGAGATGTGCGGGGATCTGACGCTGCGCGAGCGCTGCGAGCGCCCCGGCGAGAAGGTTGAAGTGGGCCACGACGCGGTCGGAATCCTCGCAGAGCCGGTCTGCCGTCTCGAGCATCGCGGCACACGCGGTGTAGGAGGGATAGTCCTGCGCGATGGCGTCGCCGTAGGAGGCGAGGAGGTCGACCTGAGTGACGACGTCGAGGTTGCGCCCCTCGTGCAGCTGGATGTCGACGACCATGCCCGGCTCGAGACGCGCCCCGAACTTCGACTTCGTCTTGCGCACGCCCTTCGCGACGGCGCGCTTCTTGCCGCGATTGCGCGTCAGCATCGTGATGATGCGATCGGCCTCCCCCAGCTTGTGGGTGCGCAGCACGATGGCGGCGTCACGGTAGAGGGGAGGCATGTCTCCATTGTCTCGCGGTTGCCTGCGTCAGCAATAGCGGGCCCGCGTCTCGTCCGCTGACGGCGCAACTCGCCGGGCGGATGCGTCCCCAGGCATGCCTCAGCCGCCGACATGCGTTCTGCTCCCCCACCCCCGCCGTTTCCCCCTGCGTCCAACTGCACCCGGGTGCATCTGGGCGCAAAGGGCGGGGCTGGACGAGTCAGGACAAGAGGCGCATAATCGAACACATGTTCGCAGGTCTACAGGGGTCGCTGCTCGACCAGGTCGAGGAGGTCGGCGTGCGTCCGCTCGTAGGCGCCGTCCGTCGCACCGAGCTGACGCGCGGGGCCTGGGTCGACCTGCGCCCCGGCTTCATCACCGGCGCTGACGAGTTGTTCAGCCGCCTCATGCTCGGTGGCAGCGCGGGCGTCGACTGGCAGGGCGAGCGTCGCGTCATGTGGGACAAGGAGGTCACCACGCCCCGCTTGCTGCGCTTCTACCGCGGCGACGAACGCTGGCCCGACCCCGTGATGCGCGACGCCCAACGCGCGCTGAGCGACCATTACGCCCCCGAACTCGGCGAGCCGTTCACCACCGCCGGCATGTGCCTCTACCGTGACGGCCGTGATTCCGTCGCGTGGCACGGCGACAAGGAGGGCCGCTCGAGCACGAAGGACACGATGATCGCCATCGTCTCGATCGGCTCGCCGCGCACACTGGCGCTTCGCCCCGTCGGTGGCGGGCAGAGCCTGCGCTTCCAGATCGGCCACGGCGACCTGCTCGTCATGGGTGGCTCTTGTCAACGGACCTGGGAGCATGCCGTTCCGAAGACGACGAAGTCCGTCGGGCCTCGCATCAGCATCCAGTTCCGGCCCTACGACGTGAGATGAGATTCAACCCCGTGACGCATGCCGTCAGCCTGCAGCCGAGGGGCGTGGGACCACAGGACGCGCCCACGGCGCCCGCGCCTCGACGACCTGGGGAGCAGTAGCCATGCCCGACCCACGGCCCCGTTCTTCGACGCCCACTCTTGCGACCCGCAGTGTCGAAACCCTTGACGGCGCGCTCGACCGGATCGGGCGATCATCGTTCAGGGCGAAGTTCCATCTCAGCCCGGCCGATGCGCGGTACGCGCGCGATCGGGGGCGTCGCGAGATCGAAACCCATGCCGCGCGCTTCATCGGCGAGCGCCTCGCCGCTGCCAATCCCGACAACGACGGCCGGCAGACCCCGATGCGCGGCCATCCGGTCTTCCTGGCTCAACACGCGACGGCGACCTGTTGCCGCGGATGCCTCGCGAAGCACCACGGCATCGTCAAGCACCACCCGCTGACAGACGAGCATCAGGTCTACGTCGTCGCCGTCATCATGCGCTGGATCGAGCGAGAGTTGCGACGCCTCCCCCACGATTCCTGTCGCGCTCCGCTGCCCCCGTCCAAGCATCGGCGACCGGGCATGTCATCGGATGCGGCGCTCTTGTGAGCGCTCCCCGCGGTATGTCGCACAACGCCCGTCACCCTGACACGACGAAGCGGGTGGAGCCCAGCACCTTCCCCGGTCGCTGGGTTCCACCCGCTCGTCCCATTATGCCGTGTCGCACCGAGGGCCTCATGCGTCGCGGAACACCGAAATAGTTGTGGAAGTTCGCGCTACCCAGAGCGCGAACCTCCACAACCCTTGGCCCAGCCGTCAGGCCGTAGCCGCCTCCGCGTCACGCTCGGCACGGTTGACGGCCGACAGGATCGCCATGAGCGACGCACGCACCGTCGATTCGTGGATGCCGACGCCCCACAGCACGCGGTCGCCGATGGCGCACTCGACGTACGCCGCAGCCTTCGAATCCTCGCCGGACGAGAGCGTGTGCTCCGTGTAGTCGAGGAGGCGCACGTCGACGTCAATGGTGCTCAGCGCGTCGAAGAAGGCGTCGATGGGTCCGTTACCCTCACCCGAGATCGTCACGGGCTCGCCGCGATCGAGCAGGCGGACGGTGATCTTGTCGCGGCCGTCGTCCGTCGAGTCGAGCTGGCTGCCGACCGGCTTGAAACGACCCCAGGCGCGCTCGCCCTCACCGGTGCCGGGCAGGTACTCGTCGGAGAAGGTCGACCACAGCCACTGCGGCGTCACCTCGCCGCCGGCTGTGTCCGTCCACTGCTGCACGACGCCAGCGAACTCGATCTGCAGGCGGCGCGGCAGGTCGAGGTTGTACTCGCTCTTCAGCAGGTACGACACGCCACCCTTGCCGCTCTGGCTGTTGACGCGCACGACGGCCTCGTACGAGCGCCCGACGTCGTGCGGGTCGACGGGCAGATACGGCACACCCCAGACGAGCTCGTCGATCGACTTGCCCGTCTCCTTCGACTGACGCTCCATGTCGTCGAAGCCCTTCTTGATGGCGTCCTGGTGCGAACCGGAGAACGCCGTGAAGACGAGGTCGCCGCCGTACGGGTGACGTTCGCCGACGGGCAGCTGGTTGCAGTACTCGACCGTCGAACGGATCGTCTGGATGTCGGAGAAGTCGATCATCGGGTCGATGCCCTGACCGAACAGGTTCATGCCCAGGGTGACGAGGCAGACGTTGCCGGTGCGCTCACCGTTGCCGAACAGGCAGCCCTCGATGCGGTCGGCGCCCGCCATGTAGCCCAGCTCCGCAGCCGCGACACCCTCGCCGCGGTCGTTGTGCGGGTGCAGCGACAGCACGACGGACTCGCGACTGTCGAGGTGACGCGACATCCACTCGACCGAGTCGGCGTACACGTTCGGCGTCGCCATCTCGACGGTCGCCGGCAGGTTGATGATCATCTTGTGATCGGGCGTCGGCTCGATGACGCCGATGACCTCGTTGCAGATGCGCGCCGCGAATTCGAGCTCGGTTCCCGTGTACGACTCGGGCGAGTACTCGAAGTACACCTTCGTCTCGGGGATCGTCTCGGCGAGCTTCTTGCACAACCGCGCCCCCTGCAGGGCGATGTCGACGATGCCGTCCTCGTCGAGGTTGAACACCACACGACGCTGCAGCACAGACGTCGAGTTGTAGAAGTGGACGATCGCGCTCGGCGCACCCTTGATGGCGTCGAACGTCTTCTCGATGAGGTGGTCGCGGCACTGCGTCAGCACCTGGATCGTCACGTCGTCGGGGATGTGGCCGCCGTCGATCAGTTCGCGGACGAAGTTGAAGTCCGTGTCGGACGCCGACGGGAAACCGACCTCGATGTCCTTGTAGCCCATCTGCACGAGCAGCTTGAACATGCGCATCTTGCGCTCGGAATCCATCGGGTCGATGAGCGCCTGGTTGCCGTCACGCAGATCGACGGCGCACCAACGCGGCGCCTTCTCGATGATCTTGTCGGGCCACGTGCGGTCGGGCAGGTCGACCTTGATCTGCTCGTGGAAGGGGACGTACTTGCCGATCGGCATCGTCGTCGGCTGCTGAGATCCGTGCATGGGTGGTGTTCGCCTCACTGCGTTCGTTGCGGGTGCCGGCCGAGCACCATTCAACCCCGCGGTGAGGATGGCCGACTAGTTGGCCCCACCGCGGCAACGAAGAAGGAGACTCACTCCCCGAACCGTGCGCATGCCACCAACCTAGGGGTGACGCGCCCCACACCACCACCCGCACGTCGCCGTCGTCCAGCAAGCGGACGGCGGCGGGCTGCCGCAAGCTTCCTCGCCGGCGGTGCGTCGCTACCGCGCGCTCATCCCACCACAGGATGACGACGGCCCGGCGCGCGGCGTGAATAGCTGGGCGGGTGAACGACATCTGGAGCCGCGGGCCACGTGCGCGACGCTGGATCATGGCGGCCGAGGGGCTCTTCGGACTTGCCCTGACAGGGCTGTCGCTCAGCGTCATGTCAGGGCAGCAGGGCTCCGGGTAGGGCGTGGCGGCGAGCGTCGCGATCTTCATTGCGTTCCTCGTCCGCCGTCACACCCTGCGCCTGATGTTCGTCCTGGCGGCAGCAGGCGGCGCCATGCAGCTCGTCGACCCGCGCGCCTTCATCATCTTCGGTGACTTTCTCTACGCCCCGATCTGCGCCAAGCTCGGCGTGCACCGCGACGCGCGCGTGCGCCGTCTCGGTCTCATCACGGGCGCGCCCTTCGTCCTGCCGCGCCTGGTCGCCATCTTCGGACGCCTGCTCGGAGCCGGCCCCGACGCGCGCATCGCACGCCGCAACGCCGTCGCTGACCCGATGCGCACGACGCGCGCCACGCTCGGCCTCGTCATCGGCGTCGGCCTCGTCACGACGTTCGCCTCCGGCAGCGCCGCGCTGTCGGAGTCGATCACGACGTGGGATCTGAGCGCCGCTGAGAGGGCACAAGCGCTCGACGTCATGCACATGGTCTCGATCCTCATGATGTCGCTCGTCGTCATCGCCTCGATCATCGCGGGCGTCGGCTTCGTCAGCACGATGTCGCTCGTCGTCATCCAGCGCCGCCGCGAGATCGGCATGCTGCGCGCCATGGGCTTCACGGCGCGTCAGATCCGCGGCATGGTGACGCGCGAGTCGCTCGCGCTCGGGTTGACGGCCGTGCTCGTCGGCATCGCCCTCGGCGTGCTGCTCGGTTCGCTCGGCGCGCAGTCGCTCATCGGGGCCGGCAACGACGGCTTCGTCTGGGGTCTACCGTTCGAGGTGCTCGCCGTCATCGTCGTCGCAGCTCTCGCGCTGGTCCTCGTCGCGGCCCTGCCGCCCGCGCGTCGCGCCACGACGGTGACGCCCGTCGAGGCCCTGCGCGTCGTGTGACCTCCCACGCTGTGCGAACCCGGCCCAGACGAGTTGAGGTCCGACACTCTGCACTGCAGGGTTTCGGACCTCAACTCATCTCGTGAGGACTGCAATCACGAATTGCGGACTTTCAGACCTCAGGCAAGCGGTCTGCGACGAGCGCTCAGCGTCGGATGTCGGGCGCGCGGCGGATGACGAGGTACTTCTCGCTCAGTTCCTCGATGGCGAACTTGCCGATCGGGATCTCGGAGACGACGAGTTCCTCGTCGAGCGAGAACGGCGCGATCTTCGTCGTCACCTCACGCACGACCTCGCCGCCGCGGATCGTCTTGTACGTGTTGGTGATCTCGACGCGCCCGTCCTTGACCGGAACCGTCTGACGCCACCGCTCGTAGGTGTTGCGCCCCATCGTCGAACTCGCCGTGCGCACGAGCTCCTCACCCGTGTCGACGACGCCGTACGCGCGGCTCATGAGGACCGGTGCGCCCTCGGGCAGCACCTGCGCCATGCGATCCCAGAACGCGAGGCGCGCGCGTCCGCCGAGGAAGTAGATGACGTTGAACAGCAGCGCGCCACCGATCTGCTCGGGCATCCACGCGTCGAGGATCGAGTTCGGCACGACGGTGGCGCGTGCACGCAGCGAGTCGCGCTCGGCGATGCGCATCATGAGCATCGAGCGCATCCACGGGTCGGGTTCGACGGCGATGATCTCGGCGTCGGGGAACTGCTCGGCGAGCGCGACCGTCGTCAGGCCCGAGCCGGGGCCGATGTCGACGAGCGGCAACTCAGGCTTGAACCCGGCTCCCTCCCAGGGAATCCCGCCGACATAATCGGTCTCGGGGTTGATCGGCAACCGCAGCACGTCACCGAACTCGGCCCACGCCTCGTGGTCCTTCATGTGCTCACTCATACGAAAACCTCAGAAGTTGAATCCCAGCTTGCCCAGCTGCTTCGGGTCGCGCTGCCAGTCCTTCGCCACCTTGACGTGCAGGTCGAGGTAGACCCGCTGCCCGAGCAGCTTCTCGATGCCCTCGCGCGCCGTGGTGCCGACCTCGCGCAGCCGCGAACCGCCGCGGCCGATGATGATGGCCTTCTGGCTGGGACGCTCGACGAAGATGTTGACGCGCACGTCCATGAGCGGCTTGTCGGCCGGGCGATCCTCACGCGGCACCATCTCCTCGACGACGACGGCCAACGAGTGCGGCAACTCGTCACGCACGCCCTCGAGCGCGGCCTCGCGGATGAGCTCGGCGATCATGACGGTGTCCGACTCGTCGGTCAGCACGTCGTCGGGGTACAGCTGAGGCGACTCGGGCAGGTAACCCAGCAGCACGTTCGCCACATCATCGACCTGCTTGCCCGAAACTGCCGAACACGGAACGATCGCGGCCCACTCCCCGAGACGGTCGACCTCGATGAGGTGCTCGGCGAGTCGCTCCCGATCGACGGTGTCGGTCTTCGTCACGAGCGCGACGACGGGGCGCTTGCGCACGCGCTGCAGCTCGGCGAGGTCCTTCGCGATGAACTGATCGCCCGGGCCGATCTTCTGGTCGGCGGGCAGGCAGAACCCGATGACGTCGACGTCGAGCAGCGTCTCGCGCACGACGTCGTTGAGGCGCTCACCGAGCAGCGTGCGCGGCTTGTGCAGGCCGGGGGTGTCGACGAGGACGATCTGGCCGTCGGGGCGCGTCACGATCCCACGGATCGTGTGACGCGTCGTCTGCGGCTTGCTCGAGGTGATCGCCACCTTGTCGCCGACGAGCGCGTTCGTCAGCGTCGACTTGCCCGCGTTGGGCCGCCCGACGAGGCAGGCGAAACCGGCGCGGTAGATCTCGCCGTCGTGGGTCGTGTCGTGCTCGGTCATCGATCCGTCTCCTCGCCGCGCGTCTCGGCGCTGCGCTCGTCCCCACGCCCGTCCGGGTCGGTGGGATCTTCGGGTTCCACACGCTCGACGATCAACGTCGCGAGCTGGTGGCGTCGTCCTGCCATCTTCTCAGCCGTGAGGCGCAGCCCGTCGATCTCGCCGCTCGCGCCGACGAGCGGCACGCGCCCGACGAGCTTGGCGAGCAGACCACCGACGGTGTCGATGTCGTCCTCGTCGATGCTGACGCCGTACATCTCGCTCAGGTCGTCGATCGACATGCGAGCCGGAACGCGCGTGCGGCCGTCCCCCAGTTCCTCGACGCCGGGCGTCACGCGGTCGTACTCGTCGTCGATCTCGCCGACGATCTCCTCGACGATGTCCTCCATCGTCACGATGCCGGCGGTGCCGCCGTACTCGTCGATGACGACGGCGAAGTGGACGCGGTCGCGCTGCATCTCCTTGAGCAACGCGTCGACGGGCTTCGACTCGGGCACGAACGCGAGGTCGCGCATCACCTCGGAGATGGCGATGGCGTCCGCGTCGCCGGTGAGCGTGCGCCGCACGACGTCCTTGAAGTACAGCAGGCCGACGAGGTCGTCGGAGTTCTCGCCGATGACGGGCACGCGCGAGTAGCCGGAGCGCACGAACAGGTTCATCGCCTGGTGCAGGCTCTTGTAGCCGTCGATCGTGATCATGTCGGTGCGCGGCACCATGACTTCGCGCACGATCGTGTCGCCAAGCTCGAACACGCTGTGGATCATGCGCCGCTCGTCGGCCTCGATGAGGTCGGAATCCTCGGCGAGGTCGACGAACTCGCGCAACTCCGCCTCGGAGTCGAATGGGCCGTCCTTGTAGCCCTCACCCGGGGTGACGGCGTTGCCCAGCGTCACGAGCAGCCGCGCGAGCGGTGAGAGCACCGTGAGCGCGACGAGGACGGGCCGCGCCGTCGCGAGCGCCACCTTGTCGGCGTGCTGGTGGCCCAGCGTGCGCGGCGAGACGCCGACGAGCACGAACGAGGCGATCGCCATGACGGCGACGGCCGTCGCGAGGCTCGGCCAGAACGCGCCGTCGAACGCGCGTGTCGCGGCGACGGTGACGAGGACGGCGGCCGTCATCTCGGCGCCGACGCGCAGGAACGTCAGCACCATGAGCGCCGTCGCGTGGTTGTCGACGATGCGTCCGAGCGCCGAGGCGCCGGCGTGGCCCTCCTCGGCGAGCGCGACGACGCGGTGGCGCGTCACGCGCCCGAGCGCCGATTCGACGAGGGCGAAGACGAAGCCCATGACCACGCTGACGAGCGCGGCGATCAGCACGATGGTCACGTGCGGTTCACTCCCAAGGTCTGCGGGGTCACTCGCGCCCGGACGGCGGCGCGATGCGGATGGTGCCCGCCTCCGTGCTGCGCCCGCGGCTCGCGAGGTAGGTGAGCAGGATCGTGCGCTGCAGTTCGAACATCTCGACGCGCTCGTCCGGTTCGGCGTGGTCGTAGCCGAGCAGGTGCAGCACACCGTGGACGGTGAGCAGCAGCAGCTCCTCCATCGTGTCGTGCCCGGCTGCGGCCGCCTGCGCGGCGGCGACGCTCGGGCACAGGACGATGTCGCCGAGCATGCCCTCCTGGGACGGCTCGCGCTCGCTGCCGGGCGTCAGCTCGTCCATCGGGAAGCTCATGACGTCCGTCGGGCCCGGCAGATCCATCCACTGC
Source organism: Dermacoccus sp. CCH2-D9 (assembly GCF_001556795.1). Classification (NCBI taxonomy): domain Bacteria; kingdom Bacillati; phylum Actinomycetota; class Actinomycetes; order Micrococcales; family Dermacoccaceae; genus Dermacoccus; species Dermacoccus sp. CCH2-D9. The sequence continues at coordinate 21,523 of NZ_LSJT01000096.1, read as the reverse complement.
ACGTGCAGCGTCTCCATCGCTGCCTCGTCGATGATGCGGATGCTCAGCTCGACGTTGGGGTGGACGAACATCGCGTCCATCGCGTAGCGCGCGCAGTCGTGGATCTCGTCCAGCTCGACGTCGACGTCGGTCTCGTTGGCGATGTCGATCGTCATGCCGGCTGCCCCTCGCCGCCGGCGCGCGCCTCGCGGCGCTTCTTCGCCTCGGCGCGGCGACGCTCGGCTGCCGCGTCGTAGCGGCCGTAGGCGTCGACGATGTCGGAGACGAGGCGGTGACGCACGACGTCGCTCGAGTCGAGGTGGGCGAAGTGGACGTCATCGATTCCGGTGAGCACGTCCTCGATGACCCGCAGGCCCGACGTCGTGCCACCCGGCAGGTCGACCTGCGTGACGTCACCCGTCACGACGATCTTCGAACCGAAGCCGAGGCGCGTGAGGAACATGCGCATCTGCTCGCTGCTCGTGTTCTGCGCCTCGTCGAGGATGATGAACGAGTCGTTGAGCGTGCGCCCGCGCATGTACGCGAGCGGCGCGACCTCGATCGTGCCTGCGGCCATGAGCTTCGGGATCGAGTCGGGGTCGATCATGTCGTGCAGCGCGTCGTAGAGCGGACGCAGATACGGGTCGATCTTGTCGTTGAGCGTGCCGGGCAGGAAGCCGAGGCGCTCACCGGCCTCGACGGCAGGGCGCGTCAGGATGATGCGGTTGACCTGTTTGGCCTGCAGCGCCGCGACGGCCTTCGCCATCGCCAGATACGTCTTGCCCGTACCGGCCGGGCCGATGCCGAAGACGATCGTGTTGCGGTCGATCGCGTCGACGTACTCCTTCTGCCCCAGTGTCTTCGGGCGGATCGTGCGCCCGCGGCTGGAGATGATGTTCGTCGTCAGCACGTCGGCGGGGCGCTGCGCGTTCTTGCCGCGCAGCATGCCGATAGAGCGCTCGACGGCGTCACGGTTGATCTGGTGGCCCGCGTCGATCATCGTGAGCAGCTCACCGACGAGGGTCTCGACGATCGCCGTGTCCTCGCGCGGGCCGTCGATCGTCAGCTCATTGCCGCGCGCAAAGACGAACAGGCGCGGGAAGGCGCGCTCGATCGTGCGCATCAGCTGATCCTGCGGCCCGAGCAACTGCACCATCGCGACGTCGGGCGGGATGACGATGCGCGTCTGCTGCGAGGCAGCCTGGCCGTCAGGGTCGTGCGGGGTGCGCTCGGAGGGCGCGGAAGCGTCAGTCATCGTGTCTCCAGTCTAGTGGTCGCTCGGGCGCTCAGACCCAGCGCGAGCGCGCGAGCAGGGCGGCGAGCGCCGCCGGGCCGGCCGACGACGAACGCAGCACGGTGGCGCCCATCCGCACCGGCGTGGCACCGGCCGCGACGAACGCGTCGAGCTCGGCGGGCGTGATGCCGCCCTCGGGGCCGACGACGAGCATCACGTCACCGGCCGACGGCAGCTCGACCTGCGCGAGACTCGCCTCGGCGTCCTCGTGCAGGACGAGCGCGAGGCCGCCCTCCGCGACGGTGGCCGAGATCGCCTGCGCCGCAGCGTTCTTCGTCACGAGGTCACTGATGCGCGGGGGCGTCGCCCGTCGTGATTGTTTCGTGGCCGCCTCGGCCTGCGCCACCCATTTACGGCGGGCCTTCTCGGCGCGCTCACCCCTCCACTGCACGATGGAACGCTCCGCCTGCCACGGCACGACGGCGTCGACGCCGAGCTCCGTCGCCGCCTCCACCGCCTGCAGGTCGCGATCGCCCTTAGCGAGCGCCTGGACGAGCGTGAACGTCACCGCCGGCGGCGTCTCGCGCGTCACCTCGCGCACGTGCGCCGTCAGCTCGCCCCTCGTCGTCGCTGCGACCACGGCGTGCGCGACGAGGCCCTCGCCGTCGGCGAGCAGGATCTGCTCACCGACACCCATCCGCTTGACGGTGACGGCGTGGCGTCCCTCGTCACCCGCGAGCACGACGGGTGCACCCGGCGGTATGTCGTCGGACAGAGCGCCGGGTGCGACGAAGTAGAGGTGCGCGGTCACGCCTCAGCCCTTCCAGGCCTGACGCAGCTTGCCGAGCAGGCCCTGGTTGACGGGCTGGAACTTCGGCGCCGGCGAGTCCTCTCCGCGCGACTCGGCGAACTGACGCAGCAGGTCGGCCTGCTCGGCCGTCAGCTTGCTCGGGGTGCGCACGTTGGCGTGCACGAGCAGGTCGCCGCGGTTGTCGGTGCGCAGCCGCGTGACGCCGAGGCCCTTGAGGGTGATGACGTCGCCGGGCTGCGTGCCGGCCTTGATGTCGATGTCGCGCGAGCCGTCGAGCGTCTCGAACGGCACCGTGGCGCCGAGCGCCGCGGCCGACATCGGCAGCTCGAGCGAGCAGTGCAGATCGTCGCCCTGACGCTGGAACATCGGGTGCTTCTCGACGCGTACCTCGACGTACAGGTCACCGGCGGGGCCGCCGCCGGGGCCGACCTCGCCTTCACCACGCAGCTGGATGCGCGTGCCGGTGTCGACGCCGGCGGGTACCTTGATCGTGATGGTGCGCGTGTCGCGCTTGCGGCCGTTGCCGTCGCACTCGAAACACGGGCTGTCGATGATGTCGCCGTACCCCTGGCACGCGGTGCACGGACGCGACGTCAACACCTGGCCGAGGAAGCTGCGCTGCACCTGCTGCGTCTGCCCCGCACCGCCGCACACGTCACACGTGTGCTTGCCCGTGCCGGGACGCGAACCGTCGCCATGACAGGTCGAGCAGACGACGGCCGTGTCGAACGTCAGCTCCTGCTCGCCGCCGAAGACGGCCGTGGCGAGTTGGATGTCGAGCGGCAGCAACGCGTCCTGGCCGTGCTGGACGCGGCTGCGCGGGCCGCCGCCTCCCCCTGCGGCACCCCCCGTGAAGAACGCGTCCATGATGTCGCTGAAGCTGAACCCGGCGCCACCGCCGGGCGCGTAGGGGTCGACGCCCTGGTCGTAGGCCGCCTTCTTCTGCGGATCGCCGAGCACGTCGTAGGCCTGCCCGACGCGCTTGAACTCCTCGGCCGCCTCCGGGGAGGGGTTGACGTCGGGGTGCAGCTTGCGGGCCTTCTTGCGGTAGGCGCGCTTGATCTCCTCGACGGAGGCCTCACGCGTGACACCGAGTTCGGCGTAGTAGTCGTTCACGAGCATCCTTGCTTTCGACGGGTGAAGATTTCATCACTCATGTGGTCGTGGTGCGCCCGAGCCATCACTGCTCGAGAAGTTCGGAGACGTAGCGGGCGACCGCGCGCACGTTCGCCATCGTCTGCGGGTAGTCCATGCGGGTCGGGCCGAGCACGCCGAGCGTCGCGACGGCGTCGCTGCCGTAGGCCGTCGTCACGAGCGAGGTCGACTCGAGGCCTGCGAAGTCGTTCTCGGCGCCGATGCGGACGGTCACCTCGTGCGTCGGATCGTCGTCGCGTGTGCTGATGAGGCGCATGAGGACGACGTGCTCCTCCAGCGCCTCGAGAACACGGCTGACGCTGAGGCCCGCGTCGTCGCGCAGCCCGGCACGCGCGAGGTTCGCCGTCCCCGCGAGCACGACGCGCTCCTCCCGGTCCTCGGCGAACACCGCGGCGATCGTCGCGACGATCGTGTCGACGTCCGCACGCTGCCCCGGCTCGAACTCCGCGCCCAGCTCGGTCATGGCCGCGGCGGCCTCGGTGAGCAACCGCGCGCCGGAGACCTCGTTGACGCGCGCTCGCAGCGTCTGGACGAGGCGCTCGTCGTCGGCGGAGGCGACGGAGACGAGACGCTGCTCGATGCGACCTGAGTCGAGGATGACGACGAGCGACAGGCGCCCCTCGGCGGCCGGCACGAGCTCGATGTGCCGCACCCGTGAGCGCCGCAGCGACGGGTACTGCATGACGGCCGCCTGGTTCGTCAGCGTGGCGAGCAGCCGGGCGGTGCGCTCGACGATGTCGTCGAGGTCGACGCTCTGACGCAAGAACGTCTCGATCGCTCGACGCTGTGTCGCGCTCAGCGGCCGCACCTGGCTGAGGCGGTCGACGAAGATTCGGTAGCCGGCATCGGTGGGCACGCGACCGGCCGAGGTGTGCGGCGCGGAGATGAGACCGGCGTCCTCGAGGGCGGCCATGTCATTGCGGATCGTCGCGGCGGAGACGCCGAGCTGATGACGTTCGAGCAACGCCTTCGAACCCACCGGTTCGGACGTCGCGACATAGTCCTGCACGATGGCGCGCAGCACCTCGAGCCGCCGTTCGTCGCTCATGCGCTCACCTCCCGCGCCTCGATACCGTCCTTCGATCTGCAGTCCGTCCAAGATTGGCACTCACGCCGAGCGAGTGCCAAATCATGCGGGGTGTGTTCGCCCACAGCGTCGCGGGCGGTTCCCTCGCGCCGTCGTCCATCGTCCGTCGGTCGGCAGGCGCGCGCTCCCCGGCCCTCGGCGACGCCGCGACGGGCGCCTGGCTGCGCCCGCGACCATCGTTCTCGGCGCGCCGCGACGGCGGTTGTCGGTGGGCGGTTCTACCCTGATCGCCATGACCGACCGTTACGGCTCCGACGTCCTCTCCGGCGATTGGCGCGCGCCTCGACGTGGGCGTTCGCGCGAGGTGCCCGCTGAGCTCGACGTCGTCGTCGAGGACGCCCAGAGCGGTTACGTCGGCGCCGTCGTGCGCGTCGAGAAGTCGGGCGGGCAGCACGTCGTCTTCCTCGAGGATCGCTTCGGCAAGGCCCGCGGATTTCCGCTCGGCGCCGGCTTCCTCATCGATGGCGAACCCGTGACGCTCGTTGCGCCCCGACCCGCCACCGCCGCGCGCCTCGCCGAGCAGCAGACGCAGGCCGGGCGGACGGCGTCCGGTTCGCTCGCCGTCCCCGGGGCGAAGGCGCGCGTCGCGCTGGGTTCGCGAATTTTCGTCGAGGGACGGCACGACGCCGAACTCGTCGAGAAGGTGTGGGGTGACGACCTGCGCATCGAGGGCGTCGTCGTCGAATACCTCGAGGGCGTCGACGATCTCGCGGCCGTCATCCGCGACTTCCGACCCGAGAAGGGACGCCGCCTCGGCATCCTCGTCGACCACCTCGTGCCCGGCACGAAGGAGGCACGAATCGTCGAGAAGGCACGCGCCCTGCCGCAGGCACGCGACCACGTGCTCATCGTCGGCCACCCCTACGTCGACGTGTGGCAGTCCGTACGACCCGAGCGGCTCGGCTGGTCGAAGTGGCCCGTCATCCCCAAGGGGCAGTCGTGGAAGCACGGCATCCTCGCCGAGCTCGGCTGGCCGCACGCGACGCAGGCGGACGTCGCGCGCGGATGGAAGCAGATCCTCGGCACCGTGCGCACGTACGCCGACCTGCAACCCGAACTGCTCGGACGCGTCGAGGAGCTCATCGACTTCGTCACCGACCCCGCGCAGCAGTGAGACGCCGGGATGGCGCGGCGTGCGCCGACATCATCCCCGGGATGGACGCCGGGGCCCGCGAATATCGATCCCGCGGGGGATGCGCTCGGGACGCAGACACGGAATCATGGTCAGTGAACGAGAGATTCACCCTTCGACACCAGGAGACGTCGTGAGCAACTCCCAGCCGTACCCCTACCCCGACGAGCGCACGCAGGGCCAGGGAACCGGACGGCTGGCCGGCGCTCCGTACGGCGCCGAGCCGCCCGTCACCGGCCAGGGTCACCTCAGCGATGACGAGCGCGCCGCCTCGATCGTCGCGCACCTGTCGGCGCCGGCCGCCGCGATCCTGTCTGCGGGATGGGTGAGCTTCCTCGGCCCGCTCATCGTGTGGTTCATCTACAGAAACCGCTCCGCCGCGGTGCGCCGCGCAGCGGCCGGGGCGTTCAACTTCAACGTTGCGTTCTCGATTCTCTACATCGTCGGTTGGGTTCTGGTCTTAACCCTCGTCGGCATTCCCGTCGCGCTCGTGCTCTGGGCCGTCATCTTCCTCGTCGCCGCGTGGTGCCACGTCAAGGGAGCGCTGCGCTCGGCGCGTGGCGAGAGCTACGACTACCCGTTCCAGATCCGCATCCTCAACTGATGCGGCCCACGTCGCGACGCCCCGCCCCAACAGCGCACCTCGTGTGAGCGCTGGGCTCGCCCCCACCCCTGACAACGTTCCCTCGGCACCCCGTGCCGCGGCGCTTCGTCCTACCCGATTTAAGAAAAGAATCATCATCCCTGCCCTGACCCCGGCCCCCCGTTAGCGCGAGGGCGTCGCCGCCGTCGACAAGCGTTCGGCGCTCAAGAACGTCCTCGGTGCCCTCGGCCTCCTGCTGCTCGCCATGTTCGCTGGCAGTCTCGTCGCCGCCGTCGGTGATCTGTTCGGCGACAGCGAGAACGGCCTCGTGACGCCGATCGGCGTCGTGACGATGGCGCTGCAGCTCGCGATCGCGGCCTTCGTCTTCCGCCGGGCCTGGCACATCACCTCACGCGACCTCGGCTTCGTCAAGGAGGGCGCGCTGGGTTCCTGGCTCGTCGGCGCACGGGGCGGCATCGCCGCCATCACCATCGTCTGGGGCGCCAACCACCTGCTCGGGGGCGTCGACTTCTCGCCCAAGATCACCGCCTCCGGAAAACGCGAACTCGCCCAGGATGAGCGAGGCGCCCGCGCCGATGAGGATCGCCCCCAGGACGCGGAAAACCGAACTCTCGGCCGCGGTGTTCATGACCGCGCCGGCCAAGCAGCGCGAAGATGCCTTAGACGGCGTGGCGGACGTGGACGCCGTCCTCGGTGACGTTGTCCTTGAACGGACCCTTGCCGGCGCGGATGAGGCGCGTCACGAGGAAGGTGACGACGATGGAGATGGAGACGAACAGGAGCGGCAGCGTCGTCGTCGAGTAGTCGGAGTCGTTCATCGGCGCCCCCTTCGGTCGTCGGGGTCGGCGCAGGCGGGCACGCAGGGGCCCGGGGATCGCCGCTGAGGCTAGGCCAGCCCCGGGAGGCAGGCGTCTCGGTGCGCGCGGCTCAGATCGCGAGCAGCGCCCGCACGACGGTGTCGGTGAGCAGGCGACCGCGCAGCGTCAGACGAACTCGTTTGTCGCGCACCGCTGACGGGCCGTCGATCAGCCCCGAGGCGACGATGCCGGCGACGGCGCGTCGCCCGTCATCGTCGAGCATGTCGAGAGGAAGTCCCTCGGCGAGGCGCACCTGGAGCAGGACGCGTTCCTCATAGCGCTGACGCTCTTCGAGCAGTTCGCGTGCCAGCGCCGGCGAGAGCCCCGCGTTGACGCGTTGGGCGTAGGCGCGCGGATGTTTGACGTTCCACCAGCGCACGCCGCCGACGTGGCTGTGCGCGCCGGGGCCGACACCCCACCACGGCTCGTCGCGCCAGTACGCGAGGTTGTGGCGGCACTGCGTCTGCGGCGAGCGCGCCCAGTTCGACACCTCGTACCAGTCGTACCCGGCATCCGCGAGCAAGGCGTCGGCGAGCTCGTACTTGTCGGCCTCGTCGTCGTCATCGGGCAGGGGCAGCTCGCCGCGACGCACCTGCGCCCCCATCTTCGTGCCCTCCTCGACGACGAGGGCGTAGGCGCTGATGTGGTCGGGCTCCAACGCGATCGCCGCGTCGAGCGAGGTGCGCCAGTCGTCGAGACTCTCACCCGGCGCGCCGTAGATGAGATCGATGCTGACCTGCAGCCCGACGTCCTTCGCGGCGCGCACGGCGCGTTCGACGTTGGCCGGGTCGTGCGTGCGCTCGAGCGTCGCGAGCACGTGCGGGACGGCCGACTGCATGCCGATGCTGACGCGCGTGAAACCACCGTCGGCGAGGGTGCGTAGGTAGGTCTCGTCGACCGAATCGGGGTTGGCCTCCGTCGTGACCTCGCACCCCTCGGCGAGACCGAACAGCTCGCGCGCCTTCGCGAGGATGCGGACGAGGTCGTCGGCGGGCAGCATCGTCGGGGTGCCGCCGCCGATGAAGACGGTCTCGATGACGGGGACGCCGCTGGGTGCCTCGCCCAGCTCGCGTGCCGCGAGATCCAGCTCGCGCAGCGCGGCGTCCGCGTACGTGCTGACGCTCGCGCCCGGCTCACCGAGCTCGGTGAGCGTGTAGGTGTTGAAGTCGCAGTAACCGCAGCGCGTCACGCAGAACGGCACGTGGACGTACAGCCCGAACGCCCCGCCTGCCAGCGTCGCGAGCGCGGCGGACGGGAGAGCACCGTCGTCAGGGGCGGGGATTCCGTCGGGCATCTGCGGCATCCGGTCATTGTCTCACCGCTCGGCGCCGCACCGCGGCCGTCCGCCAGTCGCGCGCCCAGCTCCTCGCGGTGTTCAGGCGTGACGCAGAGCGCGCTGGTGGCGCACCGCGAGCAGCGAGCTGATCGCGCAGACGCTCCACGTGCCGAGCAGGAAGAGGTACAGCGCGCCGCCGGCCCACGTGAAGATCGCGTGGTGCGAGCTGCGCCCCAGCATCGTCGAGCCGAGCACGAGCGTGCCGACGGGGAACGTCATGCCCCACCAGCCGGGGCTGAACGGCATGCGCTTGGTGAAGCCGCGCACAGTCATGGCGAGGGCCCAGGCGACGAGCGGCACCCCGATCGTCAGCATGACGTAGCCGTAGACGTGGCCGATCTGCGTCACCGTCGTCGCGAACGGGCCCTGCAGCATCGACGCCGACTGCTTCGCGATGGCTTGCGCGGCCGCGCTCGACTGCCCGACGACACCGAGCGGCAGCCACGCGGTGATCGACGCCGCGAGCGGCAGTGGCTCGACGAGCCAGTGGTGACGGTAGGCGATCGCGAAGATGATGGCCCCCAGCACGAGGGCGACGAAGAAGCAGGCCGCGCTCGCGATCAGCATCCACACGCGCGCCTGCGGGCTGCTCAGCCAGCCGACGATGCCGGCGCCGACGGTCGCCGAGACCATCGGCGGGACGACGGCCAGGCCCCACACCGTCGTCGGGGTGCTCGGGTCGACGACGAGCAGACGGGCCGGGACGGCGACGGCGGTGGCGAGGCCGATGACGGTACCGATGGCCCACAGGACGAGGTCGGCCCGCCAGGCTGCGTCGCTCAGGCCCGAGGAGATCGCCGGGAGCACCGCGGACGTCGCCGATCCGACGGCGAGGACGCCCATCGACACCATCCCCCACTGCGCCATCGCGACGGGGTTCGCGACGCTCGCGCGGAAGGCAGCGCGATCGCGAGCGATGCGCGCCACGAACGACACGGTGAGGACGACGAGCAGGGTGCAGGCGATGAGCCAGAAGCCCACGGCGAGCGTGTGGCCGAACGGGATGACGTCGGTGCGCAGCTCGCTCAACGTGCCCAGGATCGCGCTGCCCATGACGCTGCCGTACCAGGCCGGGGACGCCGCGGGCACCGTCGGGTTCTCGAAGAACGAGCCGGTGGTGCGGTGAGGCATGACGTCGGTGGCGGTGGCTGTGCTCATGGGTTCCATGCTTCCGCCGTGTCGGCTCGACCGGTAGCCCTATATCCGGCATGGGGGTATGTGCTTCGCATATAGGCTGGAGTGGTGACGACCTGGCCCGACCTCGCGACGCTCGAACTGCTCGTGGCACTCGCCGACGAGGGCTCGCTCAGTGCGGCCGCCCGACGCTGCGGGGTGGCGCAACCCAACGCGAGTCGCAGCATCGCCCGGCTGGAGCGCAGGCTCGGCCTGTCGCTCATCCATCGCGCGACGACCGGTGCCCGCGTCACGACCGACGGCCTGCTCGTCGTCGAATGGGCGCGCGCGACGCTCGAGGCGGCGCGCGCCCTCGAGACGGGAGTCGCGGCACTGCGCGCTCGTACGCAGGCGCCGCTCGTCGTCATGGCGAGCCAGACGGTCGCCGAACACCTGTTACCGGGATGGATCGCGGGGTGGCAGCACGCCGCGGGTGGCGCGGGCGCCGGTGGCGCTTCCCCTCACGACCCATCGCTTGGCGAGACGCGCGGCATCTCGGTAGCCGTCGGCAACACGACGGAGGTGCTCGCCGCGGCACGCGGCGGTGAGGTGGATCTGGGGTTCATCGAGGGCCCCGGCGCTCCGCGCGGGTTGAACTCCGTCGTCGTCGCGCATGACGACCTCGTGCTCGTCGTCGCGCCGCAGCATCCGTGGGCCGCGAGCTCACGTGTCCGCGCCGAGGAACTGGCGGCCACACCGCTCGTCGCGCGCGAGTCGGGCTCGGGCACGCGGGTGGCCTTGCGCCGCGCCCTCGCGCCGCTCGATGTCGCTCCCCCGGCGCTCGCGCTGGCGAGCAACGCCGCCGTGCGGGTTTCCGCCGCGGCCGGGACGGCTCCCGCCGTCCTCAGCCGGCTCGCTGTCGACGACGCGCTGCGTGCGGGCACCCTCGTGGAGGTCGGCGTCGACGGCGTCGACCTCACCCGCAACCTGAGGGCCGTCTGGGCCGGCCCACGGCGGTTGACGAACCCCGCCGCCGCGGCGCTTCTGGCCACGGCGGCGGGGTGAACGTCACTTCTTCTTCTTGGCCGAGACGTAGATCGGGATGATGCCCTCGACGGCGACCGTGCCGTCCTTGACGAGGCGCCCCGTCACCTTGACGTCGACCTGGAACGGCGGCTCCTTGTCCCAGTCCTCCGGCGTCGTCTCGGCGACGCACACGATGTCGCCGGGCGTCTTCGCGACGTAGTCGAGCGTGATGCCCTTGGGGATCCAGCGCATGTCGTCGGGCGTCGTCGCCTCCGCGAGCAGCCCCATGGCGCACTCCATGCCGTTGGCGATGGCGATGGCGTGCACGGTGCCGATGTGGTTCTGCACACCCCACCACTTCTTGATCTTCACGACGCCGCGGTGCGGCTCCATCGTCTGGACCATCGGGGCGACCGTGCGGAAGTAGGGCGCCTTGAGCGCGAACGCGGCCGAGAACGCTGCGCGCCCCGCCTTGTCGTTCTTCGCGGTGAGCTTTTTGTACATGCCGTAGACCTGATTCATGGCCCCAAGGTTACCCGCGAGTATCGGCGTTCGCGCCCGATCAGCCGCGCCGGGGACACCGAGCCCGAACGCCGTGGGGACCGCGCGGCACCGCTCAGTTGGCTCGCTTCACCTCGAGGTCGCGCACGATGCGCTCGACCTTGAGACCCTTCGTCTCGAAGCGGGTCGTCGTGCGGCCCTCGAAGCGCGGCGCGAACCCTCCGCGCGCGCCCTCGGGATCGACGTGGGCGTCCCCGGCGTCCGCGAGGCGCCCGGTCCACGGGTTGGTGAAGCGGGGCGACGCCTCGACGACGTCACGCATGTACCAGGCATAGTCGGCCCAGTCGGTCGCGAGGCGCCAGGTGCCGCCGGGCACGAGGACGTCGGCGACGACGTCGGCGAAGCCGAGCTGCACGAGACGACGCTTGTGGTGCTTCGTCTTCGGCCACGGGTCGGGGAAGAACGTCCACACCTCGTCGACACTGCCCGGCGCGAAGAGCCGATCGAGCGCTTCGGAGGCGTCGATCTCGATGAGACGCACGTTCGTCACGCCCGCGTGGACGGCCTTCGAGATCGTCTGCGCGATGCCGGGACGCCACACCTCCAGAGCGATGAAATCCGTCTCGGGGTGCTCGAGCGCTGCATGGACGATCTGATCCCCCGCGCCCGAGCCGATCTCGACGACGAGCTTCGCCCGACGTCCGAACACCTCGGCGATGTCGAGCCGGAAACCATCGACGGGCTGGGTCGTCCCCGGCTTGCGGGGAACGTCGAGGACGTACTGCTCACCGTTGTCACTCAGCGCACGATGGTGACGCTCCGGCATCCGGCCGCCGCGGCGCGTGAACGAGCGCGTGCGTGCGAGTGGGCGCGGCCCGACCTGCGGGTGCTCCCCCGCGCCCTCCGACGGCTGGCCGGACGTCGCACCCGGAACGTAACCGGGCTTGCTCACTTCTTCTTCTCCGCCGACTCGCCCTGGCTGAGCGCGGCGATGAAGGCCTCCTGCGGCACCTCGACGGAACCGACCATCTTCATGCGCTTCTTGCCCTCCTTCTGCTTCTCGAGCAGCTTGCGCTTGCGGCTGATGTCGCCGCCGTAGCACTTGGCGAGCACGTCCTTGCGGATGGCGCGGATGTTCTCACGGGCGATGACGCGCGTGCCGATGGCCGCCTGGATCGGCACCTCGAACTGCTGACGCGGGATGAGCTCCTTGAGCTTCGTCGCCATCATCGTGCCGTAGGCGTACGCCTTGTCGCGGTGCACGATGGCGCTGAACGCGTCGACGGTGTCGCCCTGCAGCAGGATGTCGACCTTGACGAGGTTGGCGCTCTGCTCCCCCGCGGGTTCGTAGTCGAGCGAGGCATATCCGCGCGTCTTCGACTTGAGGGCGTCGAAGAAGTCGAACACGATCTCCGCGAGCGGCAGCGTGTAGCGCATCTCGACGCGCTCCTCGGACAGGTAGTCCATGCCGAGCAGGTTGCCGCGACGGGCCTGGCACAGCTCCATGACGGCGCCGATGTACTCGCTCGGCACGAGGATCGTCGAACGCACGACGGGTTCGGTGATGTCGGCGATCTTGCCCTCGGGGAACTCGCTCGGGTTCGTCACCTCGCTGACGACGCCGTCGTCCGTCGTCACCTGGTAGACGACGTTCGGCAGGGTCGAGATGAGGTCGAGGTTGAACTCTCGCTCGAGGCGTTCACGCGTGATCTCCAGGTGGAGCATGCCGAGGAAGCCGACGCGGAAACCGAACCCGAGCGCTGCCGACGTCTCCGGTTCGTAGACGAGCGCCGCGTCGTTGAGCTTCAGCTTGTCGAGGGCGTCACGCAGGATCGGGTAGTCGGAACCGTCGATCGGATACAGACCCGAGAACACCATGGGCTTCGGGTCGGAGTAGCCGCCGATCGCCTCGGACGCGGGATTCGCGGCGTTCGTGACCGTGTCACCGACCTTCGACTGGCGCACGTCCTTCACGCCGGTGATGAGGTAGCCGACCTCGCCGACGGACAGGCCCTTCGTCGGGATCGGCTCGGGCGAGTTGACGCCGATCTCGAGCAGCTCGTGCGTCGCGCGCGTCGACATCATCTCGATCTTCTCGCGCGGGCTGAGCCGGCCGTCGACGACGCGGACGTAGGTGACGACGCCGCGGTAGGTGTCGTAGACGGAGTCGAAGATCATGGCGCGGGCCGGCGCGTCGGCGTCACCGACGGGGGCAGGCAGCTTCTCGACGATGACGTCGAGCAGTTCCTCGACACCGACGCCCGTCTTGCCGGAGACCTTGAGTACGTCCTCCGGTTCGCAGCCGATGAGGCCGGCGATCTCCGCGGCGTACTTCTCGGGCTGCGCGGCCGGCAGGTCGATCTTGTTGAGGACCGGGATGATCGTGAGGTCGTTCTCCATCGCCAGGTACAGGTTGGCGAGCGTCTGCGCCTCGATGCCCTGCGCGGCGTCGACGAGCAGGACGGCGCCCTCGCACGCGGCGAGCGAACGCGACACCTCGTAGGTGAAGTCGACGTGCCCCGGCGTGTCGATCATGTTGAGGCAGTAGGTCGTACCGTCGAGCTCCCACGGCATGCGCACAGCCTGGCTCTTGATCGTGATGCCGCGCTCGCGCTCGATGTCCATGCGGTCGAGGTACTGCGCACGCATGGCCCGATCCTCGACGACGCCCGTCTTGCTCAGCATCCGGTCGGCGAGCGTCGACTTGCCGTGGTCGATGTGCGCGATGATGCAGAAGTTGCGGATCTGCTCCGGCGGCGTCGCGGCGGGCTCGAGTGCCTTGCGGGCCATGGGTGACAACGTGATACCTCGAAGTTCGTCGGGTCGGTGTTCGCCGCCGCGCGCCCTGGAGGCGGCGATGACGCATCGATCTGCGGCCGCCCGTCGCGCCCCGCGAGGAGCACACCGGCGACCCTTCATTCTTTCACGCCCCGACACCCCTGCCGCACGCGTCACGTACGACGGCCGACGCGACACGTGCATCCAGCGCACGCGAAGAGAGCCCCACTACGATGCGAGACAGATACGCGTCGATCGGGTGTCGTCGAGCACGCGTTGTCGAACTGACGAAGCATCACCCACGCCATACCGGTGGACCCGACGAGCCACTCCCCACAGGAGGCCAGCCCATGGATCTCGACCACACCCTTCGCCCCGCGGCAGAGCGCGTCAAGCAATCCGCCGTCGTCTCCGCACTGATCGTCGCCGCGCTGTGGATCATCGAGGCCCTCGACGTGCTGACGCACCACGCCATCGACGCCGCCGCCTCCCTGAAGGCCTGGGAGGTGAGCGACCTGTGGTCGATCTTCACCATGCCGTTCGCACACTACGGGTGGGCTCATCTCGAGGCGAACAGTGCGTTGCTGCTGCCGCTCGGGTTCGTCCTCGCCCTCAGCGGCCTGGCCGTCCTCGCGCGTGTGACGTTCATCGTCACGTGCACGTCGGGGCTCGCCGCGTGGCTGCTCAGCCCGCCGTACACGGCCGTCGCGGGTGCCTCGGGCGTCGTCTTCGGGTGGCTGACGTACCTCATCGTCCGAGGATTCTGGACGCGCCGCTGGCCCGAGGTCGTCGTGGGGCTCGTCCTCGCCGTCGTCTACGGCAGCGTGCTGTGGGGTGTGCTTCCGCAGAGCACCCACGTCTCGTGGCAGGGTCACCTCGGTGGCGCGATCGGCGGTGTTCTCGCCGCGAAGCTCGTCAGCGATCGGACGGCGTCCTCAGGCTGATCCGCACGGCCCGAGCGTGCCCACGATGACGGCAGAGCCGGGCGAATCAGCGCGGCCACCTCGCGCCACCAGGGGCGCGCTCAGCCTGCGACGGCGGCGCGGCGCGACGTCCATGCCGAGACCAGCGTGATGACGGCGCCCGCCGCCGCGAGCACGGCACCGACGCGCGAGCACCACTCGTACCCGAGCCCCGCGTCGAGGACGACGCCGCCGAGCCAGGCGCCGAGGGCGTTGGCGGCGTTGAGCGTCGCGTGGTTGAGAGCGGCCGCGAGCGACTGGCCCTCGTGGGCGACGTCCATGAGCCGCGTCTGGATCATCGGCACCATGATCGTCGGCACGCAGCCGAGCAGGAACACGAACACGACCGCGCTGACCTTGTTGTGCGCGGCGAAGCCGAAGAGCGACAGGATGATCGCGATCGTCACGAGGCAGCCGAAGATGCCGCGCATGAGCCCGCGCATGGCGACGCGTTCGGACAGGAACGCACCCGCCGTCATGCCGATGCCGTAGATGACCAGGATGACCGGCACGACGGCGTCCGAGAAGCCGGTGAGCTCCGTCATCGTCGGCGCGATGTAGCTGAACGTCGAGAACATGCCGCCGAAGCCGACGACACCGATCGCGAGCGCGAACCACACCTGCGGGCGCGTCAACGCCTTCAGTTCACCGGTGACGGACGTGACGCCCAGGGAGCCCTGGTGCGGGATCCACAACCACACCGCAACGACGGTGAGCAACGCGATGACGGCGACGAGGGCGTACGGCCACTGCCAGCCCAGATGCTGCCCGAGCCACGTCGAGACGGGCACGCCGACGATGTTCGCCACCGTCAGGCCAGCGAGCATCATAGACACGGCCCAGGTGCGCCGGTGCTTCTCGACGAGGGTGGCCGCGACGACGGCGCCGATCCCGAAGAACGCGCCGTGCGGCATGCCCGCGACGAAGCGGGCGAGCAGCAGCATCGGGTAGCTCGAGGCGAGCGCCGAACCGATGTTGCCGACGAAGAACGCAACCATGAGTCCGAGCAGGACGTTCTTGCGCGGCACCTTCGCGAACAGCATCGTGACGAGAGGCGCACCGACGACCACGCCGAGCGCGTACGCCGACACCGCGTGACCGGCGCTCGGGATCGAGATGCCGAGACCCCGAGCGATCTGCGGCAGCAGACCCATCGTGACGAACTCCGTCGTGCCGATGGCAAAACCGCCAAGGGCGAGTGCGAGGATCGCGAGGCCGGCTCGCGGGTAGCTGCCGTGGCGGTTCGAGCGTTCGGCGTCGACGGCCTCGTCGTCGCAGATGTCATGCAGCGCGGTTGCTTCGGTCACCGATCCATTCTTCCGCACCCGTACCCCTACCCCGAGCCGCTGAGGGGGTGCGCACGGCGTGCGTTTCATCACCCGTCGTCACCTGCGTCCGTCGTTCGTGTGAGAGCGCAACCGGGCGGCCGGCGAGTGCCCCGCACCCGGCGCTCGCCCGGACGGGCTACGTTCGGACCATGAACCTGCGCACCGTCGCCGTCCGCCTCTCCCGCGCCCTCGCACGTGGGGGCATGAATGCGCTCCTCGACCCCGAACGCCGTGGAACGTCGTCCACGCGGCGCCGCGCCGACGCCACGGTCGGGCCCGACGGACGCCGCGCGGGTGCACCGACGTCGCACCGTCACGACGACGCGCCCAACGCTCGTCCGGCCGGCTCTGCGCACCCGTATGGTGGCGACTGGACGGCCCCGCTACCCGCGACGGCCTATGCGCCGCATGACGACGGGCATCCCGATCCGGGTGAGGTCGTGTGGGCGTGGGTGCCGTACGAGGAGGACCACTCGCAGGGCAAGGATCGTCCGGTTCTCGTCATCGCCCGGCACCCGGAGCTGGAAGACGTCGTCCTCGCGCTTCCACTGACGAGCAAGGATCACGACCGTGACGCCGCGCAGGAAGCTCGGTCGGGCCGTCATTGGATGGACGTCGGCTCCGGCGCCTGGGACAACCGTGGACGGCCCAGCGAGGTGCGCCTCGACCGCGTCCTGCAACTCGACGTCACCAGCGTGCGACGCGAGGGTTCACACATCGACGAGCAGACGTTCGACGCCGTCGTCGCCGCCGCCCGCACCCGCTCCCTGGGCCGCTGAGCACCCGCCCCAACGGCGAATCCCGTCCACATCGGCGATTGTCGTCCACCTCTGCGAAGCTCGGTCACATTCGCGCGACGTCATCGACGCAGCGGGCGGCCGAGAGTCACAACGCCATCGACAGGTGCTGGAACGGCCCTTCGTCGCTGAAACCGGCCTTGCGGTAGAGCGCGTCGCCGCTCTCGGTGGAGAACAGCGAGACCCAGCCGGCCTCCTGCTCGCGACACCACTGCAGTGCGGCGTCGAGCAGTGCCGTGCCGCAGCCGCGGCCGCGGAACTCGGCCTCGGTGCACATGTCGCCGACGTACGCCGAGCGACCCGAGCCGTCGGGGCCGGGCAGGTGCTGTTCGACGGTCGCCGTCACGCACGACGCGAGCGGCGAGCCGGGGCCCGCGCCCTCGACGCGGTCGATGACGAAGCACGCGTACCCGTCGGAGGCGAGCAGCTGGCGCGCGACGCGGGCGCACCGTTCGCGCCACGCGTCGTCGAGTTCGATGTCGAAGGGCCACCCGTCGATCATGAGCAGCGCCTTGAGGCGCACGATCTCGGGGACGTCATCCTGGGTGGCGCGGCGAATGTTCACGATCCGCACCCTAGCGCGGCACGCCCCGGAGCGGGTCGTCCTCGCCCGCACGCCAGTCCCCGGTTACCGATACCGCGCGTACCTACGTTCAGGTAACCTCGGCTTCAGCCGCGTGTCACGCCGCCTCGAACGGCGCTCGCACACCCCGACGCACCGTCACTCACGGAAAGGGCCGAGATGACTTCGACCACCAACCAGGCCTCCCTCGCCGACAAGGGCCAGGCCATCGCACTGCGCCTTCTCGCCAAGGCCGGCGGGCACGATCTGCTCAAGAACCCGGCGATCCGCTCCAAGGTCGAGCGTGCCCTTTACCAGGGCAGCAAGTCCGGTTTCAAGGCTCAGACGGTGGCCGGGCGCGCCTTCACGAAGAAGGCCGGCTCGGGCGACGCGGCACGCACCGCCCCGACGAAGCCGCGCCGCGAGTTCGACCTGACGCCCACCGAGGATCAGGAGACGATCGCCGCCGTCGCCGCCGAACTGGCCGACGAACTGCTGCGTCCCGCCGCGGCGAAGGCCGACGCGGAGCGCGCCCTGCCCGACGAGATCCGTGCGCAGGCCACCGAGATGGGCCTGACGCTCGTCGGCGTCCCGGCCGAGCTCGGCGGCATCGCCGAGGAGCGCAGCGCCGTGATGACGGCCCTCGTTCTCGAGCAGCTTGCCCGCGGCGACATGGGCCTCGCCGTTGCGATCATGGCACCGGCCGCCGTCGCGACCGCCATCGCGGGCTACGGCACGTCCGCGCAGCAGGAGACCTACCTGCCCGCCTTCACCGACGAGAAGAAGCCCGCCGTCGCCGCGCTCGCGCTCGCCGAAGCGGGCCCGCTCGCCGACCCGCGCACCCCCGCGACGACGGCCACCCGGGACGGCGCCGACCTCGTCATCACCGGCGAGAAGGCGCTCGTACCGTGCGCCGACTCCGCCGAATTGTTCGTCATCAGCGTCATGCTCGACGGCGCCGCGCGCCTCGTCATCGTCGAAGCCGGCACCGAGGGCCTGACGACGAGCGAGGAGCCTGCGATGGGCGTGCGCGCCGCGCACACCGGGCGCCTGCACCTCAACGGGGTGCGCGTGCCCGCCGAGAACCTGCTCGGCAAGGCTGACGACACCCTCGATGCCATCCGCCGCTCGCGCCTCGCGTGGGCCGCCCTCGCGTGCGGCACCGGCCGCGCCGTGCTCGATCAGGTCAGGCAGTACGTCGTCGAGCGCAAGGCGTTCGGTGAGCCGATCGGTCACCGTCAGGCCGTCGCGTTCACCGTGTCGAACATCGCGATCGAACTCGATGGGCTGCGCCTCGTCACCCTGCGCGCCGCGGCGCGTCTCGACGCCGGAGACGACGCCGGTGCCGCCGAGACCATCGCTCACGCCCGCGCGCTCGTCGGGATGCACGCCACGCAGATCGGCTCCGACGCCGTGCAACTGCTCGGCGGACACGGCTTCGTCAAGGAGTTCGACAACGAGCGTTGGTACCGCGACCTGCGCGGCGCCGGCGTCCTCGAAGGTGGCGTCAGCGTCTGAGCTCGCCGCTCCGCTGCGCCACCAGCCCTCCTCTTTCCGCGTTTTTTCAGCAAAGGACCCAGTGATGATCGACCTCGAGATCCCGAAGAAGTTCGTCCCCCTCGTCAAGCAGGCCGGCTCGATGGCCGACGAGGTCTTCCGCCCCGTCAGCCGCAAGTACGACCTCGCCGAGCACACCTACCCCGCCGAGCTCGACCTCGTCTCCGCCCTCATCGACGGCATGACCGACTCGGGTGCGAGCAACGGCGCGGGCGCCGCCGGTTCCACGCGCGCCAAGGACGGCACCGACCAGGCCCCGGCCAGCACTGACGCCGACGAGGCGACGGGCGTGACGAAGCCCGCGTCCGGCAAGAAGGCCGGCAAGGTCAACAAGAACGGCGCCAACATGAGCTCGGCGCTGTCGATCATGCAGACGTGCCGTGGTGACGTCGGGCTGACGCTGTCGATCCCGCGTCAGGGCCTCGGCAACGCCGCCATCGCCGCCGTCGCGAACGACGAGCAGAAGGAGCGCTACGGCAACCGCTGGGCTGCCATGGCGATCACCGAGCCCGACACCGGCTCGGATTCGGGCAACATCCGTACGACCGCGACGAAGGACGGCGACGAGTACGTCCTCAACGGCGAGAAGATCTTCGTCACCTCCGGTGAGCGCGCCGAACTCGTCGTCGTATGGGCGACGCTTGACCGTTCGCTCGGCAAGAAGGCGATCAAGTCGTTCGTCGTCGAGCGCTCCAACCCTGGCCTCAAGCTCGTGCGTCTCGAGCACAAGCTCGGCATCCGCGCCTCCGACACGGCGGCGTTCGTCCTCGAGGACTGCCGTGTGCCCGCGAACGATCTGCTCGGTGACCCCGAGATCCGCACCGAGGGCGGCTTCGGTGGCGCGATGCAGACGTTCGACAACACGCGCCCCCTCGTCGCGGCGATGGCCGTCGGTCTGACGCGCGCCTGCCTCGACTTCACCCGCGCCGCCCTCGAGAAGGCCGGCCACGGCCAGGACTGGGACGCGCCCGTCGCGGCCCAGACGTACGCCTCGGCGCGCCTCGTGCAGATGGAGGCCGACTACGAGTCGGCGCTGCTGCTGACGTTGCGTGCCGCGTGGATGGCCGACAACGGCAAGCCCAACTCGATGGAGGCGTCGATGGCGAAGGCGAAGGCGGGCCGCACGTGCGTCAACGTCGCGCTGCAGTGCGTCGAACTCGTCGGAGTCGACGGCTACGCCGAGAGCGAGCTGCTCGAGAAGTGGGCGCGTGACGCGAAGATCCTCGACATCTTCGAAGGCACGCAGCAGATCCAGTTGCTCGTCGTCGCTCGTCGCCTGCTGGGTCTGACGAGTGGGCAGCTGAAGTAATCTCGCTCCCCTTGTCGATCATCGCCCGGAAACGCCTCGTCCCTGACGCGTTTGCGGGCGATGATCGTTCGGCGGGGCGCACTGCGCGCGGGGCGGCGGCCTTCTCACCAGAAGCATCGCTCGTGAAGTTGAATCGTGAAGTGACCCTCGGTGTCACAGCCATACGAGACATGGGTCACATCGTGGTGTGACCACCTAATGCAGCCTCTTCGCGAACGCCGAGTTCCGCGCGCTGTTCATCTCTCGGATGCTGCTCATGGTCAGTGCCGTCATGGGGACGTTCACGCTGGGCGTCGTGATGTTCGACCAGACCCGCTCCCCCTTGTTGACCGCGCTGGTCATGTTCGGCCGGCCACTGGTCCAGCTCGTCACGTCGCGCTACCTGCTCGCCTCGAGCGACCTCCTGCACCCGCGCACCGCCATGATGATGACGGGCGTCGTCGCCGCCTGCGTCGACAGCATCCAGGTCATCCCGTCACTGCCGTGGTGGATGCGCTTCGTGCTCGTCGCCGTCATGCACTCCGCCCTCGCCGCGACCATCGCGCTGCTGTCGGACATCGTGCCCAAGGAAGCGTTCGTCCTCGGGCGCGCAACGCTCAACATGAAGGTGAGCACCGTCCAGGTCGTCGGCAACGCCCTCGGGCCATCCTGCTGAGTGGTTGGCCCCCACGAACCTGTTCCTCATCTCCGCCGGGGCGGCCGTCGTCGCCGTCATCGGCACCCGCATCGGCCTGCAGGACTACCGGCCAACGACTCCTGCTGCCGCTGCGCCTGCTGCTCGCCGCACCGTTCCTCGTGTTCGCCCCCTCCGCCCGCCGATCGTGCTCGCCGCGCTTTTGGGCGGCATCGCCGCCATCGGCTACGCGGCCGCCCTGCCCCTGCAAGAACGCCTCGTCGCATCCATCGACCTCGCCACCAAGGGCCAAGCCTTCGGCCTGCTCAGCACAGGCACCATGGTGGACCAAGCCGCCGGCGCGCTGCTCATCGGAGGCATCGCCGGTGTTGTCGCAGCCGCTGCCGCCATGACGATCGCCGCTGTGCTCGCCATCGCGACATCGCTGCTGCTCATGCCGGCGCTGCGCGGGACGATGCCTTCCGAAGACGAAGCCATGGCGCTGGCGTGACGATGGGCTCACGCGGCGTGGCGGCGAGGTTCACGCGCTTCGCGCGTCGTGGCGTGGCGGCGCGAGGTCCAAGCGCTTCGCGCGTCGTGGAGCTATGGGGACTCCGTCGGGCTCGCTAGCGCTCGCCCTCCTCCTCGAGTCACAGAGTTCAACAGAGATAGAGAAAGACCCTCACCGAACAAAAATCGTGTACGGTGAGGGTCTTTATCTGTCTCGGTGGAGCTATGGGGATTCGAACCCCAGACCTCTTCCATGCCATGGAAGCGCGCTA
>NZ_LSJT01000095.1:0-5567 GCF_001556795.1 Dermacoccus sp. CCH2-D9 | reverse complement strand
CCGGACGACGACGGGCCGTCCGAGTAGGTCGCGGGCGAGAACTTCGACGACGGAGAGCTGCTCGCGCCGCCTCCTCCCCCGCGCCCGGTGAGGACAGCGAGTAGCGCGATGACAGCGAGGACGGCGAGCGCGATCGTCGCGATCTTCTGGCCAATCCCCATGCCGGCCAGGGGTGACTTGCGGGAGCTCAGGGCCACCACGTCCTTCTCGTTCGGGGCCCGAGCCCGGGCCGGAGGTATCGACGATTTCTCGAGCGTGCTCATTGTCGCGCGGCCGCGCACCGCCGCCGCTCGTTCACCTCGGCCGGCCCGAGCGATGCCTCAGAACGCGTCGCGCGGCGTGTACTTGCCCCACACCGCGCGCAGGGCGTCGCTCACCTCGCCGCCGGTGGCGCCGACGGCGTGGGCCTCTCGCATGGGCCACAGCACGTTGTCGGTTCCGGAGGCGGCGGCCTGCAGCTTCTCCAGGGCGGCGTCGACGGCGCCCTGGTCGCGGTCGGCGCGCAGCTTCGCGAGGCGTTCGCACTGCTCGGCCTCGATCGCGGGGTCGACGCGCAGCGGTTCGTACGGCTCTTCCTCGTCGAGCGTGTACTTGTTCACGCCGACGACGACGCGCTCACCGGAGTCGATCTCGAGTGCCACGTCGTAGGCGCTCTTCTCGATCTCGTTCTTCTGGAAGCCCTCTTCGATGGCGCGCACCGCTCCGCCCTTGTCCTCGACGGCCTGGATGAGCGTCATCGCCTCTTCCTCGAGGTCGTCCGTCATGGACTCGACGACGTAGGAGCCGGCGAACGGGTCGACGGTCTTCGTCACGTCGGTCTCGAACGCGAGGATCTGCTGGGTGCGCAGCGCGAGGCGAGCGGCCTTGGCCGTCGGCAGCGCGATGGCTTCGTCGTAGCTGTTGGTGTGCAGGCTCTGCGTGCCGCCGAGGACGGCGCCGAGGCCCTGCAGCGCGACGCGCACGAGGTTGACCTCGGGCTGCTGCGCCGTCAGCTGCACGCCAGCGGTCTGGGTGTGGAAGCGCAGCATCTGCGACTTGGGGTTCTTCGCACCGAACTCCTCACGCATGATGCGCGCCCAGAGGCGGCGCGCCGCACGGAACTTGGCGACCTCTTCGAGCAGCGTCGTGCGGGCGACGAAGAAGAACGACAGGCGGGGCGCGAAGTCGTCGACGTCGAGGCCGGCCGCGAGCGCCGCGCGGACGTATTCCTTGGCGTTGGCGAGGGTGAAGGCGATCTCCTGCGCGGGCGTCGCCCCGGCCTCGGCCATGTGGTAGCCGGAGATGGAGATCGTGTTCCAGCGGGGTATCTCGGTGTGGCAGTACTCGAAGATGTTCGAGATGAGGCGCAGCGACTCGGCGGGCGGGTAGATGTACGTGCCGCGGGCGATGTACTCCTTGAGGACGTCGTTCTGGATCGTGCCCGTCAGCTTCGAACCCGGGATGCCCTGGCGCTCGGCAGCGAGCTGGTACATGAGCAGCAGGCTCGAGGCGGGCGCGTTGATCGTCATCGACGTCGAGACCTCGTCGAGCGGCAGCCCGTCGAACAGGACGAGCATGTCGTCGAGGGAGTCGATGGCGACGCCGACCTTGCCGACCTCACCGTGCGCGAGAGCCGCGTCGGAGTCGTAGCCCATCTGCGTCGGCAGGTCGAACGCGACCGACAAGCCGCCCGTGCCGTTGGCGACGAGCTCGTGGTAGCGCTGGTTGCTCTCACGCGCCGTGCCGAACCCGGCGTACTGGCGCATCGTCCACGGGCGCCCCGTGTACATCGACGGGTACACGCCGCGCGTGAACGGGTACGAACCGGGCTCCCCCAGCCGCGTCGCGGGATCGAAGCCCGCCAGGTCGTTGGCCGAGTACACCGGCTTGAGCCCGAGGCCCGACTCGGTCGTCTGCTTGCGGTCGTCTGCGCCACTCATGAGGGCACTGTAACCCGCGTCACGTCCGAAAGGGCGGGCGGGTCACCCAGGTCACGTGCCCCGTTCGCCGGCGCAGGACGCTCTCAGGCGTGACGCGCTCGCAGCGCCGCGTTGAGATCGCGCACGAGCGCCGGGCCGCGGTAGATGAAACCGGAGTACACCTGGACGAGGTCGGCACCCGCATCGACGAGTGCGAGGCCGTCGTCGGCGGTCATGACGCCGCCGACGCCGATGATCGGCAGCTGGGTGCGCGCCGACAGGAACGCGACGACGGCGCGCGCCCGGCGGGTCAACGGGGCACCCGAGAGCCCGCCTGCCTCGGCGGCCAGCGGCTGATCCGCGCGCGCGATGCCGTCGCGCGTCAGCGTGGTGTTCGTCGCGATGAGACCGGCCACCCCGGCACCGTGGGCGACGTCGAGGACGTCCTCGAGCGCGTCCTCGGTGAGATCGGGCGCGATCTTGACGAACACCGGCGTCGGGCGCGCGCCGCGCTGTTGCGCCAGGTGCGCCTCGCGCGTCGTGATGGCCTGCAGCAGTTCGAGGAGCGGGGCCTTGTCCTGCAGCGAACGCAGCCCGGGCGTGTTGGGGCTGGAGACGTTGACGGCGAAGTAGTCGGCGAGACCGGAGAGGCGTCCGAGCGACGTGAGGTAGTCGCCGACTGCCTCCTCGACGGCCGTCGTCTTCGTCTTGCCGAGGCTGACGCCGACGGGGATCTTGAGCGTGCCGGTCGCGCGCGCGGCGCTCAGGGTGTCGGCGAGCGCCTCGGAGCCGGCGTTGTTGAACCCCATCCGGTTGATGATGCCCTCGCTCGCCTTGAGGCGGAACAGCCGCGGCGTCGGGTTGCCTGGCTGGGGGTGCGCGGTGACGGTGCCGACCTCGACGTGCCCGAAGCCGAGCGCCTGCCAGGACGTGACGGCGACGCCGTCCTTGTCGACGCCCGCGGCGAGGCCGACGCGGCCGGGAAACCGTATTCCCGCCAGCGTCACCGGGCTCGACGGTCCGCCCAGGGCCGCGCCGAGGGCGTCGACGGCGAGGCCGTTGCCGGGCAGGGCGCCGAGCTGCGCCATCGCCGTGATCGTCGCGTGGTGCGCCGCTTCGGCGTCTCCCCCGCCGATGCGGAACAGCGCGGGGCGCAGCGCCTTCTCGTACCCGTGGGTGAGCGCGGCGCGCCGGACGGCGTCGAGATCGAAGTTCATGCGGTCATTGTCGCCGATGGAACCAGCCTCACCGCATCAACCACGCGCAGCGGATAGGCGCCTCCCACTTCTGCGGATGCCTTGTCGGGTTGAACTCTACCGGCGTGACGACGAGGGGCGTAGCACGACACTGTGTCTGTGCTCGCTCAACGGTGTTTGCCCATGTCGGACCCTCGGCGTTCTGCGAATCCCCGCGAAAATCAAGGATCATGCCAACGAGGAACGCGCACGCCACGAGGATGGGCAGCGTCTTTTGACCTCGACCCCACAGCAGCCTCCCCACTCCGACCGCCACCATGGCGAGAAGAATTGACGGCACCAGTGAATACCGTGACGGTTGACCCGCCGCGAACCAGTTTGAGACGGTGAGATCTTGAGGTGACGCGAAGACGATCGAACAAGCCAAAAGATACCAGGCTGTGGCAAGCATCAGAAGGAGCCGACGGTCGCGGCACTTCAGCAGGATGGCAATAGGCAGAAGCACGCCAAGCGCCACGACCGGCCAGGGGGCCAGCTTGTTTGCCACCATCGTACCGGTGACGCCGAACTGCGGGATCTCAAGCCCTCTCACCACGAACTGACCCAAGAGTTCTCCTGGCAGATGGAGCCAAGCAGATACACCAGCTTGTCGCGCCCCCGAGTCAAGCATTGCCGCGTGAATGAGGGCACCTGTGATCGCCGTCAGAGGCGCCAGCCAACCCCGCCCCCGATTCAGCCACACGCCCATGGCCAGAACCGGGATCAACGCAATGGCCAGCGGATCCGACAGCGCGCACAGCAGCCCTGTCACACTCGCCAATGCTGCGCGCAATCCGGTCAGACGTGAGAGCGCGATGACCACGAGGCCCGCGTCACAGAACCACCGCTCGTTGGTCAGGTTGCCGAGCACTTCGTGCTGCCCTGCCGGTACAAGGACGAACATCGAGGCGGCGACAGCGCTGCTCTTCGGTGACCAGTCCAGTGATCTGAACGCCCAGTAGCTGACCGTGGCGAGCCAGATGCGCCACCCCGCGGCCAAAACACCAATCACCGGAGCGAACGCCTCAGGTGGCAACGAAGCCGCAAAAGCCGTGGTCAGCCGCGGTACGACGTGAAGGTAGCCCGTGTACAGCTCGAATACAGAACCCCATCCATGCTCCACCCAGTCATGCAGGAATATGACTCCGTCTTCCTTGTGGACATGGGACAGGGTCCATCCCGAGATCCGAGGGAGGCACAAGAAGACGAACGATGCACTCACGAGCACAGTTGCGGCCCGAGCTCCGATCGTGAATTCGCGTCCCAACAACGCGTCAGCCCTTGCCCTCCAAGTCATGACTGCTACACGCATTCCCATTCGATAACCGGCTCATCACAAACCAGGGTGTAGCTGAGGTCTGAAGCCGCCGGTTTCGAGGAGGGATCGGGCGATGTAGTGGGCGAGGTTGCGGAAGCCGAGAGCCGACCCGCGTAGGTGCTCGAGGCGACCATTGATCGCCTCCGTTGGTCCGTTGCTGGTGCCAGGCCGGTCGAAGTAGGCCAGCACGTCGGCGGACCGCTTGGTCAGGGTGCGGCCAAGGGTGGTGATCTCGGTCAAGGCCTTGGGCACACCGGTACTGATCGAATCGATGAGGGCGGTCATGAGTCTCTTGCCGGTGGCACGGTCGCGGTGCCGGTACGCCGCGATCATCCGCTGGTAGATGCCCCAGGTGCACTCAACTTCCACGTGCTCCTCGACCGCGAACAACGCGGTGAGGCGGTCCTGCTGCCGGTCGGTGAGCAGGTCCGCTCCGGTATGCAGCGTGCGCCGCGCACGGTACAAAGGGTCACCGGCCCGACCCCGGTGGCCGTGCAGCTCGTGCTGGACCCGGCGCCGGCACTTGTCCAGGGCGTCACCGGCTAACCGGACGACATGAAACGGGTCCATCACCGTGGTCGCGTCCGGGAGTTCTTCGGTAGCAGCAGTTTTGAAGCCGGTGAACCCATCCATCGCGACGACCTGCACCGTCTCACGCCACGCTGGGTCACGGTCGGCGAGCCAAGTCTTGAACACGGCCTTGGATCGGCCGGGAACCATGTCTAACAACCGTGCTGGCCCGGTGCCGTCCTGGATCGGGGTCAGATCGATGATCACCGTGACGTACTTGCCGCCGTGCCGAGTGTGGCGCCACACGTGTTCATCGACCCCGATCGCGGTGACACCTTCGAACCGGGCCGGGTCGTTGATCAACACCCGGTACCCCTCGGCGAGGACCGCGTCATTCGCGGTGTTCCAGGCCACGCCGAGTCCTTCAGCGACCCGGGCGACGGTCAGGTGCTGACACACGATCGCGGCAAGTGCCCACGCCATCGCACGCCGCGACAAGGTGGCTCGCGGTTCGGCCGCGAGGCTGGTGTCTTGGCGCCACACATGCCCACTGAATCGCCCCGGGTTTGTTAGAGGCTGAGTAATGCCGTTTCGGCGGGCGCCGCA
>NZ_LSJT01000094.1:0-60040 GCF_001556795.1 Dermacoccus sp. CCH2-D9 | reverse complement strand
CCATGACACCCACGATCCCCTATCGGTGGTGGTGCGTTGACCGGTTGAACTCGCCACCGTTTCTGCACCGACAGCAAGCGCGTACTTACCAGCGGTCGGAGAGTTCTTCGGGGAAGGCCGTCATCCAATAGTCGGGCAGGACGTCACGCAGTGACTTCCATATGATCCGTGTTGCGTCCTCACGGTCAGCGACAGCAACGAGGACGTCTGGGCCGTGAACGGCGAGTCGCTCTCGGCAGACTCCGCAGGGGCTCAGGACGAGGAATCGTCCATCTTCATGTCGGTGCAAGCAGATGGACGCTTTGATTCCCTGATTGAGCCGGTATGCCGCTGCGTAAGGTTCGATTTCGTGGCACACCTCGACTGAGGGGTTGACCGCGCTTGGCGCTGTACCTGTGACGATCGTGCCGTCGGCCAGGAGCATGGCTGCGGCACCATCGTGCCCCCCCTTCAGGGAAGCGGTCTTCGATCAGCACGCGGCACGCCTGCGCCGTGGCGTCTAGTTGGTCGGGGCTCATGCGGCAATCCTAGGTCGGAGCTCTTTCCGTGCAGCTCAAACGCCGCCGCCCGGTCTGAGCGCAAGTCCTGCTGTCGCTCAAACGAAGGTTTTTGCACCATCGGGTCGACCTCGTGGCTCAACCCACCGTTTTCGCATCGGCATCCCTGATCTCAGTGATCCCGTCCCTGGCTGCTACACCCCGCCTGCGGCCCTCAGGTGAGGGCGGTGAGCAAAGCG
Organism: Dermacoccus sp. CCH2-D9; assembly: GCF_001556795.1. Classification (NCBI taxonomy): domain Bacteria; kingdom Bacillati; phylum Actinomycetota; class Actinomycetes; order Micrococcales; family Dermacoccaceae; genus Dermacoccus; species Dermacoccus sp. CCH2-D9. Next base: position 59,304 of record NZ_LSJT01000094.1, on the reverse strand, counting down.
GCTGACAACAGCCCCCCGGCGATGACCCAAGCGATGACGCTCACGGTGGTCCGAGTGCCGAAGCTGCGTGCCACCATGACCAGCGACGGGATGCTGAGCGCCGGCAAGGTGATGAGCAGAACCCCCGCAACACCAAGACTCGCGCCGGCGGCACTCAAACCGGCGACGACGGGAATCTCCCCACCGGTGGGGATGACGAGCAGGGCGCCGACCACACCGACGAGGAGCAAGGCCAGAAGGCCAGACCCGTTCCCTAGGTGGGTGAAGTCGGACAGCCACCCGGAGAACAAACCGGTCAGTGCGACGAGGATCAGGTACTCAGGCACAACGATGGCGACATAACGCGTGAGGGCTTTAGCGAAGCGCCACGGCATGTCAGCGACGCCCTGCGGGTCGTGGTCGACGTCGATGAGTTCGTCGGCATCGACCTCGCGTGCTTGACGTTGAGCAATGAAGGCGGCACCCAGGACGACGACGACGCCGACGACGGCGCGGGTGGAGACCACTTGCCAGGACATCGTCAGACCGAGGAAAAGCAGGACAGCGGGGTTGAGTAGCGGGTTAGCGAGCCAGTACGCCATCACCGCACCCGCGGGTGCACCGCGGCGACGCAAACCGATTGCCACCGGCGCGGTACAGCAGGTACACATCATGCTCGGCAGGGCGAGTAGCCCGCCGCTGAGGCCTTGGCCCCATGAGCTGCGGCGGTTCATGGCGTTCAACAGGAGCCGTTTCGGGATGAATGCTTCGAGTGCTGAGGCCACCAAGATCGCGACGAGCGCGGCCTTCCACACGGCTTTGACGTAGGCGCGGGTGAAATCGAGGGCTCCATGCCAGCTTGGCGCGTCACCGGGGTGGCCGGCCTCGCCGAAGATGGCCTTGCCACTCCACGCACCCGATTTCGCGAGGGCGTGAGCTTTGTCGTCATACGGGATCCACTTGGCCCACGCCAGCCCGATCACAACGATTACCAGGGTCAGGCCTACCCCCACGATGGTCACGCTACGACTCGGGCCTTGGCGTCCATCACGGCCCGAGTCGAGATGGGCGTCTGAGGTGGAAAGAGTGCTCACCAGCATGTTTCCTTCGTGTCATCGGGCGTGAGATTCTTGCGGCGCCCTGGCCAAGCGAGACGTGTGAAGCTGCGTAGCGCCATGTCCGTCGCCGTCACAACGGTAGTCCTGCCCCATACGCACGTTCCAGCGCACTGTCCGCGCCGCTTGCCTCGGCGCAGCCTTTGCGGGGCACGGTCGTCGGGCGACGACGCTGCGCGCCTGAACACGTCACACCCCTCCGGGGCAGCAGCACCTGACGAGCTACGCACACCCATCGCGACGTAGCTCAAACGAACGTTCCTGATACGACGCCGAGCCTTGGGGTAGAAACGATGGGCTGCCTCAGTGTCCTTCAGCCGCCGGCTCGACGAGTTCGACGAGCACGCCGCCGGCATCCTTGGGGTGGATGAAGTTGATGCGGCTGCCGCCGGTGCCGATCTTCGGCGCGTCGTAGAGCAACCGCATGCCGCGCTCGCGCAGCGTCGCGCACACGGCGTTGAGATCGCGGACGCGGTAGGCGAGCTGCTGCATGCCGGGGCCGGAGCGGTCGAGGAACTTCGCGATGCTCGACTCCGGCGACAGCGGCGCGAGCAGCTGGATGTGGCTGTGCGGGGCATCGGCCGGGCCGACCGTCATCATCGCCTCACGCACGCCCTGCTCGTCGTTCGTCTCGGTGTGCGCGCACGTCATGCCGTACGTCGACTCGTAGAAACGGATGGCGGTATCGAGGTCGGGCACGGCGATGCCGACGTGGTCGATGGCCTCGAACAAGTGCGTGATTTCGCCGGTCATGACCTCACTCTATGGTTTGCTTGGACGAGGAAGCCGGGTTAACGACGATTAACTCGGGCGATCGACACGAACCGGCGGCCGTGCGGCACCGTGACCCACGCCCGCCCGCTCACTGGAGGAACCATGACCGACACCACCGCCGTCATCGTCGCCGGAGCGCGCACCCCGATGGGTCGCCTGCTCGGCTCGCTCAAGGGCTTCTCAGGTGCCGACCTCGGTGGCCTCGCCATCAAGGGTGCGCTCGAGAAGGCCGGCGTCAAGGGCGACCAGGTCGACTACGTCATCATGGGCCAGGTGCTGACGGCCGGCGCCGGCCAGATCCCCGCGCGCCAGGCCGCCGTCAAGGGCGGCATCCCGATGGACGTGCCGGCGCTGACGATCAACAAGGTCTGCCTGTCCGGGCTCGACGCCGTGGCGCTCGCGGCCCAGCTGATCCGCGCGGGCGAGTTCGACGTCGTCGTCGCGGGCGGCCAGGAGTCGATGACGAACGCGCCGCACCTGCTCGAGAAGTCGCGCGAGGGCTACAAGTACGGCGACGTGACGATGCGCGACCACATGGCCTTCGACGGACTGTGGGACGCGTTCACCGACCAGGCGATGGGCAACCTCACCGAGCAGGCCAACGCCGGCGACGTCGAGTTCAGCCGCGAAGAGCAGGACTCGTTCTCGGCCGCCTCTCACCAGAAGGCCGCCGCGGCCTGGGAGAAGGGCCTCTTCGACGACGAGGTCATCCCCGTCGAGATCCCGCAGCGCAAGGGCGAGCCAGTCGTGTTCAAGAACGACGAGGGTATCCGCGCCGACACGACGACCGAGTCGCTCGGCAAGCTGCGCCCCGCCTTCAGCAAGGACGGCACGATCACGGCAGGCTCCGCCTCCCAGATCAGCGACGGTGCCGCGGCGCTCGTCGTCATGAGCAAGACGAAGGCCCAGGAGCTGGGCCTGACCTGGATCGCCGAGGTCGGCGCGCACGGCGTCGTCGCCGGCCCCGACTCGACGCTGCAGAGCCAGCCGGCGCGCGCAATCGCGAAGGCCTGCGAGAAGGAGGGCCTCACGCCGGCCGACCTCGACGTCGTCGAGATCAACGAGGCGTTCGCCGCCGTCGGCCTGGCCTCGACGAAGGAACTCGGCCTCGACGCGGAGAAGGTCAACCCCAACGGCGGCGCCATCGCGATTGGCCACCCGATCGGCATGTCGGGCGCGCGTCTCGTGCTGACCCTCGCCCACGAACTCAAACGCCGCGGTGGTGGCGTCGGTGCTGCCGCACTGTGCGGCGGTGGCGGCCAGGGTGACGCGCTCATCGTGCGCGTCGACGCCTGAGCGCTGACCAGGACACGGCCCGAGCATGCCGCGTGAGATCGTCGTCGACCCACTCGTCACGCGGATGCGTGGCGGTGACCGGCGCGCCCTCGCGCGGTTGCTCACGGCCATCGAGAACGACCACCCGGCGCTGCCGGAACTGGGTGTAGCCATCGCCCAGTTCACGGGCCACGCCCAGATCATCGGTCTGACGGGGCCGCCCGGCGTCGGCAAGTCGACGTCGACGGACGCACTCGTCGCGGCCTATCGCGCGCAGGGCCTCAGCGTCGCGGTGCTCGCGGTCGACCCCTCGTCGCCGTTCTCCGGTGGCGCGCTGCTCGGCGACCGCATCCGCATGGTCGGTCACTCGGGTGATTCCGGGGTGTTCGTCCGCTCGATGGCGACCCGCGGCCACCTCGGCGGGCTGTCGGCGGCGGCGCCCGCTGCACTGCGGCTGCTCGACGCTGCCGGCTTCGACATCGTGCTCGTCGAGACGGTGGGCGTCGGCCAGTCGGAGGTGCACATCGCCTCGCTCGCCGACACGACGATCGTCCTGCTCGCGCCCGGGGCCGGAGATTCCATCCAGGCCGCGAAGGCCGGGGTCCTCGAGATCGCTGACGTCTTCGTCGTCAACAAGGCCGATCACGACGGCGCGGCGGCGACCGTGCGCGACCTGCGCGCCATGATCTCGCTCGGCCAGACGGGGGAGCCGGGGCAGTGGCGCCCACCGATCGTCACGACGGTCGCAGAACGCGGCGAAGGGGCGACGGACGTCATCGACGCCATCGCGACCCACCGAGCGTGGCTGAGCGAGCACGACGAGCTGAGCCTGCGCCGCCGACGTCGGGCCGCGGGCGAGATCGAAGAGCTCGCGGTGCGGCGACTGCGTGAGCGCTGGGAACGCCCCAACGCCGAGGTGAAGCTCGAGGATCTCGCTGAGGCTGTCGCTCGAGGGGTTCTGGACCCCTACGCCGCGGCGCAGGCCGTCGCGGGTTGAGGGTGAGGGGCTCGATGCGCGTCCCGAAACCGCGCGAGAGCCCATGGCGGCGAGGCGTCGCCAGAGCGAGTTCTGACGTGCGGCGACGGCCGGTATCAGCTCTGATTCCGCGGAATATCGGGGTTGTCGGCGCCGGTGCCTACACTCGGAGCATGAAGCCTCCTACGCCCGTCATCATGCTCATCGCGGCCGCTGAGCACGCCGAAGAGATGCGGGAAGAATTCGACCACCGCTACGCTGCCGACTACGACCTGCAACTCGCCACGACGCTCAGCGAATCGATGACGATGGCGCAGGGCCTCAACGCGCGCGGCCTCCCGGTCGCGATGTTCGCCGCGACGACGCAGGTGGGCGACGCGACGGGCCTCGTCACGCTGCAGTGCCTGCATGCCGTCATGCCGGCGGCCAAGCGGGTCATGGTGCGCCTGCGCAGCGAACCGTGGGCGGTCGAGGAGCAGCGCGTTGCGCAGATCAGCGGCCAGATCGAGGCCGCGCTCCTGCTGCCGAGCGGCCCGCGCGACGAGGAGTTTCACACCGCCGTCACCGAGCTGCTCTCGGACTGGGGGTGGTCGGCGGGTGGCCCCGAGATCGAGCTCGTCAACATCGTGGCGCCCCCAGGCGACCCCAACGTCGGGGTGCTGCGCGACTTCCTCGATCGCCAGGGCATCCCGACGGGGGTCTGGCCGCCGGAGGCTCCGCACGCAGCCAAGACGCTCGAGATGGCGCGTTCGCAGGGCATCGAGATCGCCTATCCGCTCGTGCGCATCGCCGAGCGCGAGGTACACGCCAACCCGGACGTCCGTGTGCTCGGGCGCGCCTTCGGCGCCACCGTCGACGAGTTGGGTGAGGGCCACGTCGTCGACCTTGCGATCGTCGGTGCGGGCCCAGCCGGTCTCGCTGCCGCGGTGTACGGCGCGAGCGAGGGGCTGAGCACAGCCGTCATCGAGGCCGACGCCGTGGGCGGGCAGGCCGGCACGAGCGCGATGATCCGCAACTATCTGGGCTTTCCCCGCGGCATCTCGGGCATGCGCCTCGCGCAGCGCGCACGGTTCCAGGCCACTCGGTTCGGCGCGGGCATCTACTCGGCCACCGAGGTCACCGGTTTCACGCCCGGCTATCGCGGCGAACCGCACGTGCTCGAGACCGACGATGGGCCGGTCTGCGCCCGCGCCGTTCTCATCTCGACGGGCGTGGCCTACCGTCGCCTGGGCGTCGAGGAGGTCGAAGGCTTCGTCGGACGCGGCGTGTACTACGGCGCGGCGTCGTCGGCTGCCCGCGAGTGCGAAGGCGGGCACGTCCTCGTCGTCGGCGGCGGCAACTCGGCGGGCCAGGCCGCCATCCACCTCTCACGCTTCGCGCGCTCCGTCAGCATCGTCGTGCGTCGCGACGGGCTCGCGGAGACGATGTCGGATTACCTCATCCGCGAGATCGAGGCGAACCCGCGAATCGTCGTCAAGACGAATGCGGAGATCGTCGGGGCGAGCGGCACCGATCGGCTGCAGCACGTGACGATCCGCTTCAACGAGAAGGACCAGGAGCTGACGGTTCCCGCCTGCGGGCTGTTCCTCCTGCTCGGCGCGCACCCGTGCGTCGACTGGCTCGACGGCACCGTGGCGCGTGACGCCAAGGGTTTCGTGCTCACCGGTCGTGACGTGCCGCAGGAGTTCTGGCGTGACGGGCTGCCCCCGGAAGCGCTCGCGACGAGCGTGCCTGGCGTGTTCGCCGCAGGCGACATCCGCGCCGGGTCGATGAAGCGCGTCGCCGCGGCGTCGGGTGAGGGCGCGGGGGCCGTGACGCTCGTTCACCACTGGCTCGAGGCCGTCGTGACGGGGACCTGCGACCCGGACGCCTGCGCGAGCTGATCCTGCCGGGCCCAAGACGCGACGCTCGTCGCACGCCGCGCGGGGTGGCCGACGTGCGAACCTGACTGCATCGTTCCCATCACCTTCGAGGAGATCATCATGCTCGTCGCTTTCTCCGTCGCACCGTCGACGACCGACGACCCGGACGGTTCCGTCAGCGAGGCGGTGGCCGCAGCCATCCGCGTCGTGCGTCAGTCGGGCATCTCGAACCGAACCGACTCGATGTTCACGACCCTCGAGGGGGAGTGGGACGAGTGCATGGACGTCATCAAGCGCGCCTGCGAGGCCGTCCAAGTCGCGTCCCCGCGCGTCTCGCTCGTGCTGAAGGCCGACATCCGCCCGGGCTACACCGGCCAGCTCGACGCGAAGGTCGAGCGCGTCGAAGCCCGGCTCGCCGAGTCGAACTGACGCCCGGGCCTCGCCGGGCGCGGATAATGACCACGAGAGAGGACGTCGACATGACCATCGACGAGCGCTACGAGATCCGTGGCCTGACAAGCGATGACGCCGACGAGCTCGCCCAGCTCCACGTCACGATCTGGCGCGACACCTACACCGGGCTCATCCCGCAGGAGAAGCTCGACGGGCTCGATCCCGTCGACGGTGCGAAGCGCTGGCGCGCGTGGTTGACCTCCGCCGAGGCGCCTCGGGTCGTCGGGGCATTCGACCGCTCGAGCGGTGCGCTCGTCGGGTGGATCTGCATCGGCAAGGCCCGCGACGACGACGCGCCCGCGGACGTCGAACTGCAGGTGCTCAATCTCGACACGGCGCACCACGGCACGGGCCTCGCGCACGAACTCATGACACGCGAACTCGGCGACCAAGAGGCCTACCTCTGGGTCGTCGACGGCAACGAGCGTGCGCAGGCTTTCTACCGCAAGCACGGGTTCCAACTCGACGGCGTCGGCAAGGACGACACCTCGGGTTCGTACGACCTGCGGATGGTGCGCCCGCGGGGCTGACGGCCCGGGCGCGAGGACCCGCCGCGGAGTGACGGTCCGACCCGAGGGACGCGCCTCGCCACGTGTGGCCAGGTGTTCGCTGTGCGCGATCATGCGTCGCCCGCCCCGGTGCGCCCTGCAACAATGAGGGCATGTCGAATCAGCCGTTGAACGCCGCGTCGCTGCGCGGTGCCGTTGACCTGTCCTCGCTCAAGAAGCCGCAGGGCGGCGCTCCTGCCGGGCGCCCCGCATCGGCCGCTGGCGCACCGACCGGCAGCGCCGGCGCTGCGGCGCCGGCAAACGCGCCGAGCGCTGCGAATCCCGGGCAGCCCCCCATGCCGCAGGGCGCCGACGACGCCGTCATCGCCGAGACGTTCCGTCACGACGGTCTTGTCGTCGACGTGACAGCCGAGAACTTCCAGGGCCTCGTGCAGCAGTCGGTGCAGCACCCCGTCATCATCGCGATCTGGGCGGGTTCGCAGCCGGCGTCCCTGGCGCCCGTCGCTTCGCTCGCGCGCGCGGTGCGCGCGCAAGAAGGGCGCGTCCTCATGGGCGTCGCCGACCTCGACACCGCGCCCGAGATCGGTCAGGTCTTCGCTCAGCTTTCGCAGCAGGCCGCGCAGCAGGGCCAGCCGGGGCAGATTCTCGCGGCGGCCTTCGTCCAGGGCCAGCCGATCCCGATTCCGCCTGTCGTCGAAGACGCGCAGACGCGCGAGCTCGTCGACCAGATCGTCCAGATCGCTGTGCAGAACGGTCTTGCGGGCCGCGTGGCGAACTACGACCCGAACGCAACGGGCCAGGCCGGCGCTGAGGGCGGCGAGCAGGCCGAGCCCGAGCTGCCGCCGCTGCACCAGCTCGCGTACGAGTCGATCGACAAGGGCGACTACGACGGCGCCATCGCCGCGTTCGAGCAGGCACTGACGGAGAACCCGAAGGACGAGGAGGCGCGTCTCGCCCTCGGCCAGGTCAAGCTCATGCAGCGCACGCAAGGCGTCGACCTCCAGGCTGCACGTGACGCCGCCGCGAAGAACCCGGCCGACGTCACCGCGCAGACGCAGGTCGCCGACCTCGATGTCCTCGGTGGCCACGTCGAAGACGCGTTCGCGCGTCTCGTCGACGTCGTCAAGGCGACCTCCGGCGACGAGCGCAACGCCGCGCGCGAGCACCTCATCGGGCTGTTCGACGTCGTCGGCGCCACCGACCCGCGCGTCAAGAAGGCACGCACGGCGCTGATGTCGGCGCTGTACTGACAGCCCCGGCGGGCCGGGCGACGTCTGGCAACGACGCACTGACCCCTTGCGTGCAAGTGCCCCGGGTGCACTTGCACGCAGGCACGTAGCCGCCCTGCTGTCGGCGGTGGGTGACGGACGCGAAGGGCTCGCTCCACCTAGAGCGAGCCCTTCGTTCGTGTTGTGACGGAACGGAGCCTCAGTTGCCCAGGGCTGCCGCGACGACGTCCTTCGCCTCAGCCTGCACCTGTGCAAGGTGCTCGGGGCCCTGGAACGACTCGGCGTAGATCTTGTAGACGTCCTCGGTCCCCGACGGGCGCGCGGCGAACCAGGCCGAATCAGTGACGACCTTGAGGCCGCCGATTTTCGCGCCGTTCCCGGGCGCTTCCGTGAGCTTGGCGATGATGGGCTCGCCGGCCAGCGTGTCCGCCGTGACGGCCTCGGGCGTCAGTGCACCGAGCTTGGCCTTCTCCTCGCGCGTGGCGGGGGCGTCGACGCGCGCGTAGGCGGGTTCGCCGTGCTTCGCCGTCAGCTCGCCATAGAGCTGCGACGGCGACTTGCCCTTCGTCGCCTTGATCTCCGAGGCGAGCAGCGCGAGCAGGATGCCGTCCTTGTCCGTCGTCCAGACGGAGCCGTCGAAGCGGCAGAACGACGCGCCCGCCGACTCCTCACCGCCGAACGGGCCCGAACCGTCGAGCAGGCCCGGCACGAACCACTTGAACCCGACGGGCACCTCGACGAGCGTGCGGCCGAGGTCGTCGGCGACGCGGTCGATCATCGAACTGCTGACGAGCGTCTTGCCGATGAACCCGTCCTGGCGCCACTGAGGGCGCGCGCCACCGTAGAGGTACTGGATCGCGACCGACAGGAAGTGGTTGGGGTTCATGAGCCCCGCGTCGGGCGTGACGATGCCGTGACGGTCCGAATCGGCGTCGTTGCCCGTCGCGATGTCGTACTTGTCGCGCTCGCCGATGAGCGACGCCATCGCGTTGGGGGAGGAGCAGTCCATGCGGATCTTCTCGTCCCAGTCGAGCGTCATGAAGCGCCACGTCGGGTCGACGAGCGGGTTGACGACGGTGAGGTCGAGCGCGTGACGCTCCGCGATCTCACCCCAGTACGCGACGGCCGCGCCGCCGAGCGGGTCGGCGCCGATGCGCACGCCGGCGCGCTTGATCGCGTCGAGATCGACGACGTTCGTAAGGTCGTCGACGTACGTACCGAGGAAGTCGTAGCGCTGGACCTTGCCCATCGCCTGCGTCAGCGGCACGCGCTTGACGCGCTTGAGCCCGTCACGGATGTGCTCGTTCGCCGCGGCGGCGATGACCTTCGTCGCGTCCGAGTCGGCCGGGCCACCGTGCGGCGGGTTGTACTTGAACCCGCCGTCGGCGGGCGGGTTGTGCGAGGGCGTGACGACGATGCCGTCCGCGAGACCCGAGCCGTTCGTCAGATCCTTGCCCTTGTTCGCGCGCAGTATGGCGTGGCTGACGGCGGGCGTCGGCGTGTAACCGTCACGCTCGTCGATAAGGACGGTGACGTCATTGGCGACTAGCACCTCGATGGCGCTCGCCCATGCGGGCTCGGACAAGGCGTGGGTGTCGCGGCCGAGGAACAACGGCCCGTCGAAGCCCTGCGAGCGGCGGTAGTCGACGATCGCCTGCGTCGTGGCGAGGATGTGCGCCTCGTTGAACGCGGTCTTGAGGCTCGAACCGCGGTGCCCCGACGTGCCGAACGCCACCTGCTGGTCGACGTTCTCAGGGTCGGGCGTCAGCGTGTAGTACGCCGTGACGAGGTGGGGGACGTCGATCAGGTCACGAGGTTCGGCCAACTGGCCCGCGCGGTTGCTCATACCTTCATCCTGCCCTCTTTGAGCGGCGACGTAAACGCCCGAACCGATGCCTCGAGCGAGGCGGGGCAGACGTGACGAGGCCGGCGGCACCCCTGGCGGGTACGGCCGGCCTCATGCGCTCGATCGAGCGGGTCGTCAGTCGCGCTGACGCGTCTGGTCGGCGGCGTCGCGAGCCTCGTCGTCGGCGCCCCAGCGGCCACCCTCGACGTCCTCGTCGAGGCCGCCACCGGGCGTGCCGGTGATGCCCTTGAGGTGCTCGACGGGCTCGTCACCCGTCTCGTCCTCGCCGGCCGGCGTGAAGGCACGCTCGTGCGCCTTCGACTCGGTCTGCTCGACGTCGAAACCACCCTCGTCCGCGTGGTCGACGGGGTGCGTCGCCGGGATGCCGGTGCGCGAGCGCGCCTGCTGGTCGCCGGCCGCTCCCTGAGCGTCCTCGGCCTGCGCGCCGCCTCGCGAACCGTCGAGCGGCTGATCGAGTGCGCCCGGGTTGCCTGCGGCGTCCTCGAGCGGCGCGCCCGCGATGAGGGCCTCGGACGGCTGCTTGTCGGACGAACTCGTCGCTGCGTTCTGGTCGCTCATCGTGTTCTCCTGTCGTGCCGTTGCGGTGGACGATGAATCGGCGCCACCGGCCTGCTCGGTAGCGGTGTGCGCAGCCACCTGCGTCATGTCGGGGCGCGTCGCCGGCTCGAACCACACGACACCGAGCGGCGGCATCGTGATCTCGGCCGAGTACGGCTGACCGTCCCAGGGGATCTCCTCGGCCTCGACCGAACCCAGGTTACCGACGCCCGAGCCGCCGTACGCCTCGGCGTCGGTGTTGACGATCTCGTTCCACGTACCAAGGTGGGGAAGGCCCACGCGGACGCCGTGGTGCGGGTTGCCGGCGAAGTTCGCGGCGATCGCGACGACGGGGCGGTACCCGTCAGCTTCGGCGGGCGCGAATCGCAGCCACGTGTAGGCGTTGCGGCCCGCGTCGTCGGCGTTGATCCACGAGAAGCCCTCCTCCGAGTGGTCGAGAGCCCACAGGGCCGGGCGCTCGCGGTAGGCGCGGTTGAGGTCCTTCATCATCGCGTGCACGCCGTAGTGCGCGGGCTGGTCGAGCAACCACCAATCGAGGCTGCGACCGTCGGCCCACTCGGCCTCCTGCGCGAACTCCGAACCCATGAAGAGCAGCTGCTTGCCGGGGTGGGCCCACATGTACGCGAGGTAGGCGCGCACGTTGGCGAGCTGCTGCCAGCGATCACCGGGCATCTTGCGCAGCAGGCTGCCCTTGCCGTGAACGACCTCGTCGTGGCTGACGGGCAGCACGAACTGCTCGCTGAACGCGTAGACGAGCGCGAACGTCAGGTCGTGGTGATGATGCTGACGGTAGATCGGCTCACGTGCGACGTAGTCGAGCGAGTCGTGCATCCAGCCCATGTTCCACTTGAGCCCGAAGCCCAGGCCGCCGGTGTCCGTCGAGCGGGTGATGCCCGGCCACGACGTCGACTCCTCGGCGATGATGACGGCACCCGGCGTGCGCTTGTACGCCGTCGCGTTCGTCTCCTGCAGCAGCTGCACGGCTTCGAGGTTCTCCTGGCCGCCGAACTTGTTCGGCACCCATTCGCCGTCCTTGCGGGCGTAGTTGAGGTACAGCATCGAGGCGACACCGTCGACGCGCAGACCGTCGGCGTGGAACTCCTCGAGCCAGTACAGCGCGTTGGCGACGAGGAAGTTGCGCACCTGCGGGCGGCCGTAGTCGAAGATGTTCGAACCCCACTCGGGGTGCCAGCCCTTGCGCGGGTCCGGGTGCTCGTAGAGCGCCTGGCCGTCGAAACGGGCGAGCGCCCACTCGTCGGTGGCGAAGTGGCCGGGAACCCAGTCGAGGATGACGCCGATGCCCTCCTGATGGAGGCGGTCGACGAGGAACTTGAAGTCGTCCGGGTCGCCGAAGCGGCTGTTCGGCGCGTAGTAGCTCGTGACGTGATAGCCCCAGCTCGGCGGGTACGGGTGCTCCATCACGGGCATGAACTCGACGTGCGTGAAGCCCAGATCCTTGACGTAGTTGACGAGGTGCTCGGCCATCTCGCGGTAGCTGAGCCCCTGACGCCACGAACCGAGGTGCACCTCGTACGTCGACATCGGGCCGTGGTGCGCGTTCGTCTCGGCGCGCTTCGTCATCCACGCGTCGTCGTTCCACTCGTAGTGCGAGCTCGTCACCTTCGACGCCGTCGCGGGCGCCGTCTCCGCGAGGCGCGCCATCGGGTCGGCCTTCGCGCGACGCACGCCGTCGCTGCACAGGATCTCGAACTTGTACGCGGTGCCCTCGCGCACGTCGGGGACGAACAGCTCCCACACGCCCGACTCCCCGAGCGTGCGCATGCCGTGGCCGACACCGTCCCAGTGGTTGAAGTCGCCGACGACGCGCACGGCCTTGGCATTGGGCGCCCAGACGGCGAACGCGGTGCCCGTGACGTCACCCTTGATGCTCGGGTAGGTGCGCACGTGGGCGCCGAGGACGTTCCACAGCTCTTCGTGGCGCCCCTCGCCGATGAGGTGGAGGTCGATCTCGCCGAGGGTCGGCATGAAGCGGTACGGGTCGTCGCCGCGGTGCTCGCTGCGGTCGTCATACGTCGTGATGACGCGGTAGTCGGGCATGTACTCACCCGCAATCGCGCCGGCCCAGATGCCGTCGTGCTCGTGCGTGAGCTCGAGCACAGTCTCGCCCATGTCGATGACGACGCCACGCGCCATCGGGCGCACGACGCGGAACGTGATGACGCCGTTCTCGACATGCGCGCCGAGCACACGGTGCGGGTCACGGTGCTCACCGGCGACGACGGCGTCGAGTTCGCTCACCTCGACGCGCGACGGCGTGACGGCGGGCGAGGCGGCGCCGAGGGCGCTCGCGTCGGTGGTCGAAGCGTTGCTCGTCTCACCGGCGGCGCTCAGGCCACCGCCAGAACCCGCGTCGCTCGCGGCCGCCTCGGGCTTGTCTCCCGCAGCCGCGACGGTCGTGTCACCCGTCGCGGGTGCGCCCTGCGGCGCTACGAGCGGAGCGGCGCCGGAAGCGTCGGCATCCTGCGTCGAGACGAGGGGAGCGCCGTTCGTGTCGGACGGGCGCATCGAGGCAGGAGTGGGCGTCGTGCTGTCATCGGAGGTCATGGTGCTCCTTCCCGCGGCGCCGGTGGGCGCGGCGTCGTCCTCGTCGGCGGGCGTCATCGTGGGCGCCTCGCCGTGGGTCGCGGACGAGTCGGTGGAGGTGGTGAGGATGCGGCCGACGGCGTCGGCGGGGATGCTCAGCCAGTCGGGGCGGTTGCGGGCCTCGTACGAGCACTCGTAGAGCGCCTTGTCGAGCACGAACAGGTCGAGCAGGTCGCGGTCGACGGCGCCGAGTTCGCTCTCGTAACCCGCGAGGAAGGCGTCCTGAGCGGCGCTGACCCACGCGCGGCGGTCGCCGTCGGCGCCGGCGATCTCGTTCTCGATCGTGCCACCGGCGTAGTCGAACGAACGCAGCATGCCCGCGACGTCGCGCACGGCGACGTCCGGTGCCGAGCGCTCCTCGAGCGGACGCAGTGGCTCGCCCTCGAAGTCGAGCAGGACCCACCCACGCCCGCGTACGTCGAGCACCTGGCCGAGGTGGTAGTCGCCGTGGATGCGCTGGAAGCGCGGCCACTGCGCGCTGCGCCCGGCGTCGATGCGGTGGGCGATCTGCGTGGCGCGCTCCGCGAGCTGCGGCGCGTCGTTGAGGGCCGCTGCCGCTCGCTCGTGCATCTCGTCGACGAGGGCATCGACACGGTCGGTGTCGGCCTCGACGCTCGGCAGCACCTCGGCGAGGGTGCGGTGCACCTGCGCCGTCGTACGACCGAGTTCGCGGGCGCCGTCGGTGAAGTCACGGTTCTCGCGAGCCGCGTCGAGGGCCTCACGCCAGGCGTCCCGCACGTCGGGCAGGAACTCCTGCGCGAACGCGAGGTCCGCGACGAGCTGCTCGCGAGAGTGACGCCCCTCCGTGTACGAACCACTGAGAGATGCCAGCAGCGCCGGCACGTGCGTGTTGCCCGCGCTCGTCAGGGCCCCCGTCACCTCGATGTCGGGGTTGGCGCCGACGTTGAGCACACGGAACAGCTTGGCGATGAGCTGCTCGCCGTCGTCGAGGGTGTAGATGATCGACGTGTTCGACTGCTCGCCACGCAGCACCGTGGCGCTGCGCATCGCGGCGAGATCGGCGCTCTGCGGACCGGGCCGGCCTGCGACGCTCATCTCGACGACACCGTCGCTGCGCTCGGCCTGCGTTCCGCCCGACGCCATCGTCGCGAGCAGGACGGCGGCGAACACCGGGTCGTGCGGGCCGTCGTAGACGTAGCGCGTGCCGAGCGCGGAGTGCTCGATCGTGCCGATGAAGGCGTGCTCCAGCTCCGGCGCGCGCTCACCACGGTAGGTGACGGGCACCTGGTAGGTGGTCTCGTGCTCGGCGTCGAGATCGCGCAGGAACAACACCTCGAGGCCGACCTCACCTGCCGGGTCCTCGAAGCGGAAGGCACTCACCTTGCGCAGGTGCGGCTCACGGCCCTTGGCCTGGAACCAGCGCTGCGTCGCCACCCACGGCGTGAGCAGTTCGAGCTTGCCGGGTGACAACGTGGCGCCGGAGTGGATCTCGGCGACCATCAGAGGTCCTTTCCCTCAGCGTCCGAGGTGGTGTCGTCCTTGAACTCGTCGAGCACCTCGGAGGCGTTGGCCTCCGGGGTACCGGTCGCGGCGGGCAGCGCGTCGTCGGCGCTGACGTCGGACTCGATCGCCAGCCAGTAGAAGCCGCGCGAACCGAGCATGACGGTGACCGTGCCGTCCTCACCGATCTGACCGAAGCCCTGACCGCCGAAGATGTCGGTGAGCTTCGCGCCGGCGAACTTGGCAGCGACCTGCACCCGGGCGCCCTGCGGGCGCGAGCTCAGGTTGTTGATGCACAGCAGGTGCTTCGTCGTCGTGTTCTCGGCCTTCGCGTCCTCGTCCGACATCGAGCGCGTGAACGCGAGGACGGCGTCGTTGTCGGCCGGGGCGACGACGAAGTCGCCCATGCCGAACGCGGGGTAGCGCGAACGCACCGAGAGCATGCCGCGCGTCCAGTGCAGCAACGACGCGCTCGAGGCCATCTGCGCCTCGACGTTGACGTTGTTGTGGTGGTACACGAGGCTCTGGATGACCGGCAGGTACAACTTGCCCGGGTCGGCCGTCGAAAAACCGGCGTTGCGATCCGGCGTCCACTGCATCGGCGTGCGCACAGCGTCACGGTCGTCGAGCCAGATGTTGTCGCCCATGCCGATCTCGTCGCCGTAGTACAGGCACGGCGAGCCGGGCAGCGACAGCAGCAGGGCGTTGATCAGCTCGATCTCGGCGCGACTGTTGTCGAGCAGCGGCGCGAGGCGACGACGGATACCGACGTTGGCGCGCATGCGCGGATCGGGGGAGTACCAGCCGTACATCGCGGCGCGCTCCTCCGGCGTCACCATCTCGAGCGTCAGCTCGTCGTGGTTGCGCAGGAAGGTGCCCCACTGGGTGCCCTTGGGGATCGGGGGCGTTTCGGCGAGGACGTCGATGATGGGCGTCGCCTTCTCCTCGCGCAGCGAGTAGTAGATGCGCGGCATGACGGGGAAGTGGAAGCACATGTGGCATTCCGGTTCTTCCTCGGTGCCGAAGTAGTCGACGACCTCGTGCGGCATCTGGTTGGCCTCGGCGAGCAGGACGCGGCCGGGGTACTCCTCGTCGACCATCCGGCGCAGTTCGACGAGGAACTCGTGCGTCTTCGGGTGGTTCTCGCCGTTGTGCCCCTCCTCCTCGAACAGGTACGGCACGGCGTCGAGGCGGAAGCCGTCGATGCCCATGTCCATCCAGTACCGAACGATGTCGAACATCTCCTCCTGCACGGCCGGGTTCTCGAAGTTGAGGTCCGGCTGGTGGGAGAAGAAGCGGTGCCAGAAGAACTGACGACGCACCGGGTCGAAGGTCCAGTTCGACTCCTCGGTGTCGACGAAGATGATGCGCGCGTCCTCGTACTTCTCGTCCGTGTCGGACCAGACGTAGTAGTCGCCGTACGGGCCTTCCGGGTCCTCTCGGCTCGCCTGGAACCACGCGTGCTGGTCGCTCGTGTGGTTCATGACGAAGTCGGTGATGACGCGGATGCCGCGCGCATGCGCCTGCGCGACGAGCTCCTGGAACTCGGGCAGCGTGCCGAAATCGGGCAGCACCTGCTTGTAGTCGGCGATGTCGTATCCACCGTCGCGCAGCGGCGAGGCGTAGAACGGCGGCAGCCACAGGCAGTCGACGCCAAGCCACTGCAGGTAGTCGAGTCGGGCCATGAGGCCCGAGAAGTCGCCGGATCCGTTGCCCGTCGAGTCGCTGAAACCGCGCACGAGGACTTCGTAGAACACGGCCTTACGGAACCACTGCGGGTCGTGCTTCAGACCCGGCTGGTGCAGACCAAGACCTTGCATGCTCAGAACTTCCTCACGTGGATGATGTGGACGTTTTCGGCGTCCGGCCCGAGCCGGACGAAGTTGTGCTCGCCCCAGTGCCAGGTGGCGTCGCTCAGCAGGTCGTGCGCGACGAACCCTTCGTCCCCGCGTAGTCCGAGCGCGCCCATGTCGAGGTGCACCCAGGTCTCGCGCGTCGCGTGCGGGTCTGTGTTGGCAATGACGATGACCGTGTCCTGGCCGCCGTTGGCGCCGTCACCGATGTCGCGGCTCTTGGAGAAGACGATGAAGTTCTCGTCGTCGACGCCGTGCCAGCGCAGGTTGCGCAGGTGCTCGAGCGCCGGGTGGGCGCGACGGATCTCGTTGAGCCGGCGCAGGTACCAGTCGATCGACTGGCCCTCCTTGGGCCCGCCGGGGGCGTAGTCGGCCCAGCGACGGTCCTTGAACTGGTACTTCTCGTTGTCGTTCTGCTCCTGGGCGCCGGGGCGCGCCACCGACTCCATGAGCTCGTACCCGGCGTAGATGCCGTAGGTCGGCACGAGCGTGGCAGCCAGCGCCGCGCGCAGCTTCCAGGCCGCCGGGCCGCCGTACTGCATGTACGGCGTGAGGATGTCGTGCGTCGTCGGCCAGAAGCTCGGACGCATGTAACTCGCCGTGTCGCCGATGAGTTCGTCGAGGTACTCGCGGATCTCCCACGGCTGGTGGCGCCAGGCGTAGTACGTGTAGCTCTGCTGGAAGCCGATGCGGCCGAGGTTGTGCATCATCGCGGGCTTCGTGAAGGCCTCCGCGAGCCAGATCACCTCGGGGTGGTCCTTCGCGACGTCGGCGATCAGCCACTGCCAGAACTCGACGGGCTTCGTGTGCGGGTTGTCGACGCGGAAGATCGTGATGCCGTGGTCGATCCACACCTGGATGACGCGACGCACCTCGGCGTAGATGCCGGCCGGGTCGTTGTCGAAGTTGAGCGGATAGATGTCCTGGTACTTCTTCGGGGGGTTCTCCGCGTAGGCGATCGTGCCGTCGCTGCGCGTGGTGAACCACTCCGGGTGCGAGGTGACCCAGGGGTGGTCGGGCGCGCACTGCAGCGCGATGTCGAGCGCCACCTCGAGGCCCAGTTCGTTCGCGCGGGCGACGAACGCGTCGAGGTCGTCGAAGTCACCGAGCGACGGCTCGATGGCGTCGTGACCGCCGTCCTTCGACCCGATGGCGTACGGCGAACCAGGATCCTCCGGGCCAGCCGTCAACGTGTTGTTCGGGCCCTTGCGGTTGACCTCGCCGATCGGGTGGATCGGGGTGAGGTAGACGACGTCGAAACCCATGTCGGCGACGGCGGGCAGACGCTCGGCGGCGGTGCGCAGCGTGCCCGAGACCCACTTCTGCGTCTCCTCGTCGAAGTGAGCGCCCTCGGAGCGGGGGAAGAACTCGTACCACGCGCCCGTCAGCGCCAGCTTGCGCTCGACGAGCCAGGGGTAGTCGCGGCTGGGGGAGACGAAGTCGCGCAGCGGCAGCCGCTCGAGCACGTCCTTGACCTCGGCGGACGTGCCGGCCGCGAGACGCTCGTCGTCGCTGCGCGAGGTGTCGCGCAGGGTCGTGACGGCGTCGCGCAGGACACGCTCGTCAGCATCGTCGTAGGTGTTGGTCGCACACGCGCGCTCGAGCACACGGGCGCCCTCTTCGAACATGACCTCGACGTCGACCCCCGCGGCGACCTTGATCGTCGCGTCGTGATCCCACGTCCCGTACGGGTCGCTCCAGCCCTCGACACGGAAGTGCCAGACGCCCTCGTGGTCGGCTTCGGCCTCGCCCGTCCACAGGTCGAGCCCCGGGTTCACGCACGCCATCGTGACGATGCGCTCGACGCCGTGCGGCGACGTCATGACGAGGGAGGCGTTGACGGCGTCGTGGCCCTCGCGGAACACGGTCGCGCGCACCGTGAACGGCTCGTCGACGACCGACTTCGTCGGCAGGTTGCCGCAGTCGACGATCGGCATGACGTCGGTGACGGGGATGCGGCCGATGCCGCGCGGTGCGTCATCCGCGCGCGCGACGGTGGGTGCGTGCGCGTCCGGTTCGGGACGCTTCTCCTCGGTGTCGGGCGTGTAGCGGCCGGTCTCGGGCGAGGAACTCGCCGGGGTGGACGCGGCGGGTGCGCCCAGGTCGTCGTCACTGGCCGACGTGGCAGTGAGATCTGACGTCAGGGGCTCTGAGTCGGGGAACGGGGGCATCTCACCTGGCTGAGAAACTGTCACGTCCGTCACGCTACCCAATGCCACCGACAACCGCCTCCCGGCGGCGATTTCGTGGACAGTGACACGCGCGGCGAGGTGACGGCGACTGCGTCGTAGGGCTGGTACTCATCGGCGGGACTACGATGTTCGGGTGTTTCTGCCGCTGACCGTCGCACTGCTCGTGACGACGTGCGTCCTCGCCCTGCTGGCCCTCGTCGCCACCGTCCGCGCACGCCCGATCGACAACCCGATGTTCTACCTGACGATCGCCATCGAGGTGCTTCTCGTCATCCAGTTGATCGTCGGCATCGCGACGTCGGGTTCGGCGGATCCGCACATGAACGTCGGCGTCTTCATCGCCTATCTCGTCGGTCTGATCTTCGTGCTGCCCGTCGCCGGGTTCTGGGCCATCGCCGAACGCGAATCGCGCTGGGGTACAGCGGTGCTCCTCGTCGGCGCCGTCGGCCTCGCCGTCATGATCGGCCGCCTCGTGCAACTGTGGAACGGACACGCCTGATGCCTGAAGCCCCTCGCAAGACCACGAACGCACTTCCTGACGGCGCGTCGCCCGTCACCCCCGGCGCGGCGGAGTCGACGCCGCCGACGTACGACGAGTCGGGTTCGCGCGGGCGCGTCAACACCGGGCCGGGGCGCATGCTCGTCGCCGTCTACGGGTTGTTCGCGCTCGCCGCGACGGGGCGCTCGATCATGCAGATCGCGCAGTCGTTCGACAAGGCGCCCGTGCCGTACCTGCTGTCGGCGCTTGCCGCCATCATCTACATCGTCGCGACGGTGGCGCTCGCGCGCGGCAACCACGCGTCCGTGCGCCTCGCACGGACGACGATCACCTTCGAACTCGCCGGAGTTCTCATCGTCGGATTGTGGAGTGTCCTGCAGCCCAGCGCCTTCCACGACAAGACGGTGTGGTCGCACTTCGGCCAGGGCTACGGCTTCGTCCCGCTCATCCTGCCGATCGTCGGCCTGTGGTGGCTGCGCCGCAACGCCACCCGCTGAACCTGCGCCATCCCGGTCACGCTGCGTCCGCGGTCGCGTTCCGTGACGGACGAGCGCCCGCAGCCGAATCACTTGTTGCTCGTTGCGTCGTGCAGCGGCTGTGGCTGGCGTCGTCGTGACGACAGGTAGGGGTTGTGGAGATTCGCGCTTCTTGGAGCGCGTTTCTCCTCGACCCTTTCCGGGAGCTCAGCCGCGCGACGGCGTGAGCACGAGCATCGACGGGCCGTCGACGGCGCACGTGTCACCGCTCGCGACGAACCGGCCCCCTGACAGCGGCGCCGGCTGCGCCGAATCCCACACGACGCTCCAGCCGCCCCCGTGCGGTGACGGCGGCAACGTCACCGATGCAGCGTCGAGCGCCCCGTGCAGGACGAGCAGCACCGACTCGTCGTCAGTGCTGCTGGCGTCGAACAAGGCCTGCAGCGTCCGCGTCGAGGGGGACGTCCACTCGGCGTCACTCAGCCCGACCCCGGCCGCGGAGAACCAGCGCACGTCAGGCTCACCCGCCACGGCGCGGGAACCGGGATAGAAATCGGGATGGCGCAGCACGCCGAAGCGGCGCCGCAGAGCGAGCAGGTGCCGCGTCGTCGCGAGCAGATCACGCTGGGCGGGGGAGTGATTCCAGTCGACCCAGCCGATCGGCGAATCCTGGCAATAGGCGTTGTTGTTGCCATGCTGCGTTCGAGCGAACTCGTCGCCTGCGGTCAGCATCGGCACGCCGGCCGACAGCAGCAACGTGCCGAGCATGTTGCGCATCGAGCGCAGTCGTCGGGCTGCGAGATCCGCTGCCACATCGCCCGCACCACCCGAGCCGCTCCCGGCGGCGTCTGACGTCGGCTCACCACCCGACTCGTCGACCGCGTCACCCGGCCAACCCTCGACACCGTGATTCCACGACCGGTTGTCACTCGTGCCGTCGCGGTTGTCTTCCCCGTTGGCCTCGTTGTGCTTCGTCTCATAGGCCGTCAGGTCGGCGAGCGTGAAACCGTCGTGCGCCGTGACGTAGTTGATCGACGCCTGCGGCCGGCGCAGCGGGCCGCCGACCAGGTCCTGCGACCCGGTCAAACGCGTCGCGAGATCCGCCACCCCGCCGCCGGGGTGCTGCCCGCCGCCACCGTCGCCTCGTGATGCCGCCGCAAGGTCGGCGAGCCAGAAGTCACGCACCGTGTTGCGGAACCGGTCGTTCCACTCGGCGAAGCCGGCGGGAAACTGCCCTGTTCGCCACCCGTGGAGGCCGATGTCCCACGGCTCGGCGATCAGCGTCACCTGCGACAGCACCGGGTCTGCCTGCATCGCCATGAGCAGCGCCGCCCGGGGGTCGAAGTCATCACCGGGGGCCCGCCCGAGTGCGACGGCGAGGTCGAAGCGAAAACCGTCGACGTGATACTCGCTCACCCAGTGCCGCAGGGAATCGAGCACGAGCCGCATGACGGCGGGTTCGCGCACGTCGAGGGTGTTGCCGCAGCCGGTCACGTCGATGTCCTCGCCGTGCTCGCCGAGACGGTAGGCGGTCGCATTGTCGAGCCCGCGCAGTGACAACATCGCGCCCTCGTGGCCGCCCTGCTCGCACGTGTGGTTGTAGACGACGTCGAGGATGACCTCGAGCCCCGCCGCGTGCAGCGACCTCACCATCGACTTGACCTCGTCGACGACCCCCTGCGCATCACTGGCATGGGCATACGCCGCGTGCGGCGCGAAGAAACCGAGCGTGTTGTAACCCCAGTAGTTGCTGAGCCCGAGCTTCACCAGGTGCGGTTCGTCGACGAACGCATGCACCGGCAGCAGTTCGACGCTCGTCACGCCGAGATCGCGCAGGTACGTCGTCATCGACGCGTGCGCGAGCCCCGCGTAGGTGCCGCGCAGTTCTTCGGGGACGTCGGGATGCTGCACCGTCAGACCCTTGACGTGCGCCTCGTAGATGACGCGGTCGGCGTCACGCACCTGGGGGCGGGCGTCGCCGCCCCAGTCGAAATCGTGGCTCACGACGACGCCGCGCGGCACGAACGGCGCGGAATCGCGGTCATCCCGCACCCGGGCGTCGCCCGCGAACGCGTCGTCGACGACGTGCCCAAACACTTCGGGCCGCCACGTCATCTCGGCGCTGACGGCGCCCGCATACGGGTCGAGCAGCAGCTTCGCGGGGTTGTGACGCAGGCCCGCCGCGGGCGCCCACGCTCCGTGCGCGCGGTACCCGTACGTCGTCCCGGGGCCGGCCGCCGGAACGAACGCCGCCCAATGGCCGCCGTCGAGGCGCATCATCGAAACGCGCGACTCGCCCGCCGGGGCATCCTGCGTGCCGAACAGGCACAGTTCGACTGCGCTCGCGTGGGCCGCGACGACGCAGAAGATCGCGCCGTCCCGCTCGAGCGTGACGCCCGGACGAGGGGTGCGGACGAAGACTCGTTGCGGGTCGGCCATGCGAACCAGGATAAGAGTCGGTAGGTTGGCCACATGACTGATCCCACAGCTCTGCCCAACTTCGGCCAGCCCGCTCCGGCGCCCGGCACGGGCGCCGGCGACACCTCCGGCGCGGCCTCCCTCACGGACAAGATCGTCGGCATCCTCGGCGGTTTCGGTTTCAACCCGCAGATCGACTCCGACGGCGACATCATGTACTCCGTCGAGGACCAGAACCTCTTCGTGCGCGTCATGGAGGGTGAGATCGCTCTGATTCGCCTGTTCGGTCAGTGGCAGATCACGGACGACATCACGTCCGACCTGACCAAGCGCCTCAACGCGGCCAACGACGTCACCCTCAGCCTCAACATCGTCAAGGTCGGCATCGCGCGCGACATGGTCGTCGTCTCCGGTGAGCACCTCGTGACGCCGGATCTCGACCTCGAGATGGTGCTGCCGTCGACGACGCAGATGATCCTGCAGGCGACGCAGTTGTGGCACCAGAGCGCCAGCTCCGACGGCCCGCACGCGGCCGAGGGCGGCGTCCCCGCGTTCGCGCAGCCCGGCGAGGGTGACGCGCCCGCCGGCGGGCAGGCCTGAGCCATGGCTGAGCAGGTCGCCTACGGCCAGTGGGTCAAGCTGGATGTGACGGACGGTGTCGCCACCATCCGCATCGATCGACCCAAGATGAACCCGCTCGACGCGGAGATCCAGGATTCGCTCGCGCGTGTCGCGGCCGACCTGCTCGACGACGCCGACGTGCGCGCCGCCATCATCACCGGTGGAGACAAGGTGTTCGCGGCTGGCGCCGACATCAAGGAGATGCAGCAGCTCGACTACGTCGACATGGTCGAACGTGGCACGAAGCTGCAGAACGCGTTCCGCGCGCTCGCCGAGCTGCCGTTCCCGACGGTCGCCGCCATCGAGGGGTACGCCCTCGGCGGCGGCTGCGAACTCGCCATGACGGCGGACTTCCGCATCGCCGCGAACGACGCGACGCTCGGCCAGCCCGAGATTCTGCTCGGCGTCATCCCGGGTGCGGGCGGCACGCAGCGGCTCGCTCGTCTCGTCGGGCCGTCGAAGGCGAAGGACATCGTCTTCTCCGGTCGCTTCGTCAAGGCTGACGAGGCGCTGGAGATCGGTCTCGTCGACGAACTCGTCGAGCCCGGCACGACGTACGAGGCGGCGCTCGCGAAGGTCAAGCCGTTCGTCAACGGCCCGCGTGTCGCCCTGCGCGCCGCGAAGGAGGCCATCAACCGTGGCCTCGACGGCGACCTCGCGACGGGGCTCGCCATCGAGTCGCAGCTGTTCACCGGCCTGTTCGCCACGAAGGACCGCGAGATCGGCATGCGTTCGTTCGTCGAGCAGGGGCCGGGCAAGGCGCAGTTCGAGGGCCGCTGAGCATGATCAAGCAGTGGAAGGTCGAACCCGATTGGCAGGAGGCGTTCCTCGCGGCTCTCGCCGATCGGGGCGCGACCCCCGCGCAGCGTGACGACGCCCTCGGCGACGTCGACGACGCCTGCATCCGCCAGAACAAGACGGCGCGCGAGATCTTCGGAGATCCCGTCGCCTACGGAAAGGACTACCCCGTGTCATCGCCCTTGACCGCCCGCGAGGCGGGCCAGGCGCGCACGCGCGCCATCGTGCTGGCCCTGGCCGGGCTCGTCGGCATGTTCTTCGCCCTGCTGGGCTGGACCGGCATGGTGCGCGACGTCGACAAGGTGTGGGGCGCGAACCCCACGATCTGGTTCGTCGTCGGCCTCGTCATCGCGATCGCGGCCGCGATCGTCGACACGCTCCTCGGCCGCAAGGCCGACTTCACGCAGGGGGAGACGGGTGCCGCCTCGACTCTCGTCAACCGTCTGCTGCCCTGGATCATCGTCGCGCTGACGTTGATCGGTCTGCTCGTCGTCAAGCTGACGCACGGCTGATCCACTTCCTCACATTCACGATCCGTGCGAGGGCTCGACGCCGACGTTACCGACGGGTAACGTAGTCTCGGACGGACAAGCTCCTACGAAAAAGGACGGTAGACGCATGAACATCGTCGTCTGTGTCAAGCACGTGCCCGACGCCCAGGGCGAGCGCGGCTTCTCCGAGGACAACACCACCGACCGCGAGAACGTCGACGGCCTCCTGTCGGAGCTCGACGAGTATGCGGTCGAAGAAGCACTCAAGATCGTCGAGTCCGAAGGCGGCGAGGTGACGGCGCTGACCGTCGGCCCCGCCGACGCAGCCGAAGCGGTCAAGAAGGCGCTGCAGATGGGGGCCGACAAGGGCATCCACATCAGCGACGACGCCATCGCCGGTTCCGACGCCCTCGCGACGTCGCTCGTCATCGCCGAGGCCGTCAAGAAGGTCGGCCAGCCCGACATCGTGATGTTCGGTCTCGCCTCGACCGACGGCGGCATGAGTGTCATTCCGGCTATGGTCGCCGAGCGCCTCGGCCTGCCGCAGCTCACGCAGGTCTCGACCCTCGAAGTCTCCGGCGCCCAGGCGACGGGTCGTCGTGACTCCGACGTCGCCTCCGAGACGGTCGTCGCGTCGCTGCCGGCCGTCGTGTCGGTGACCGACCAGATCAACGAGCCGCGCTACCCGTCCTTCAAGGGCATCATGGCGGCCAAGAAGAAGCCGGTCGAGGAGATGAGCCTCGCCGACCTCGGTGTCGACGCCGGCCAGGTCGGTCTCGACGCCGCGGCCACCAAGGTGCTCGACACGACGAAGCGCCCCCCGCGCGAGCAGGGCGAGATCGTCACCGACGAGGGCGACGGCGGCACGAAGCTCGTCGAGTTCCTCTCCGGCGCCAAGCTCATCTGATCGCCACCGACATTTTCTGACTGAGGAGAAACACACCATGGCTGAAGTTCTCGTCCTGGTCGACCACGTCGATGGCCAGGTCCGCAAGGTCACCGCTGAGCTGCTGACGCTTGCGCGCCGCCTCGGCACGCCGTCCGCCGTCTTCGTCGGTTCGAACGTCGACGCCGCCCGCCCGCGTCTCGCGCAGTTCGGCGCCGAGAAGGTCTACGTCATCGACTCCGCCGAGGTCGACGGTCACCCGGCCCCGCTCGCCGAGGCGCTCGCCGCCGTCGTCGAGCAGGCCTCGCCGGCTGCCGTCCTGTTGCCCTCGTCGGGCACGAACAACGAGGCCGCGGCGCGCCTCGCCGTCAAGACCAACTCGGGTCTGACGACGGACGCCGTCAACGTCGAGGCCGGCGACGGTGGTGCGCCGGTGACGACGCAGTCCGTGTTCGCCGGTTCCTGGACGCTCAAGGCACAGGCCACGACGCCGATGTCGATCATCACGGTGAAGCCGAACTCGGCGACGCCGCAGGCGTCGCAGTCGCAGGCTGCTCCGGTCGCCGTCACCGTGTCCGTCTCGGACGCGGCGAAGAGCGCCCAGATCACCGACCGCAAGGAGAAGCAGAAGTCGGGTCGTCCCGAGCTCAGCGAGGCGCGCATCGTCGTCTCCGGTGGTCGCGGCACGAACGGTGACTTCTCGCCCGTCGAGGCGTTCGCCGACTCGCTCGGTGCGGCTGTCGGTGCCTCGCGCGCCGCCGTCGACGCCGGCTGGTACCCGCACACCAACCAGGTCGGCCAGACGGGCAAGCAGGTCTCGCCGCAGCTGTACGTCGCCGCCGGCATCTCCGGTGCCATCCAGCACCGCGCCGGTATGCAGACGTCCAAGACGATCGTCGCCGTCAACAAGGACGAGGAGGCGCCGATCTTCGAGCTCGTCGACTTCGGCGTCGTCGGCGACCTGTTCAACGTGCTGCCGCAGGCCACCGAGGCCGTCGCGAAGGCCAAGAACTGACCTGACGCACCTCTCGCGCGTCGAAGGCGCCCGGCTTCCCAACAGGGAGGCCGGGCGCCTTCGTCATGCCAACCGTTGCCCGCGAGCCGCTTGGTCCGTCCTGGGCCGCCGGTGCGGCATCATCCGGTGGGTTGCTGATCGCTGTTGGGACATGATCCACCTTCGTCGCGGAAGGAGTACTCGCTGGTCGTCGCTGCACCTTCCAGAACGCGAGGCGCCTGATCGTCGACACGTGCGACCACCGGGGGCGTCGAGCGTTGACTCGCCTTGCCGGGGTCTGCCTCGCGCGGGCGCCGCGTAAGTCACGGTCTGGATATGTTCCGAAATCGTCTTTCTCGACCCGTTTACAGTCACAGTCTCGGGTGGCACGCCGGCTTGGCGGGTTTGCTGAGAACTCTCGATGCGTCGAGCGCGCAGGCGTGGCTCGCCGCCAACCGCGCGCAGCTGGGCCGCCGCTTGGATTTGGAAACGTCCTCCCCTGCGCAAACGGCTCGCGGAGTATGGGGGGCTGAGCATGGGCTTGGCGCCCTCGACCTGTCGCTGAGAAGACTGTCGATCGATGTCTGCAAAAGTGTCCTCGGGGAAGCTGTTCTATGACGATTACCAAAGGTCGGTCTGCTTTTTCCCTGTGGTTCGCGGGCGAGACC
The DNA here is from genome assembly GCF_001556795.1 of Dermacoccus sp. CCH2-D9. Lineage (NCBI taxonomy): Bacteria > Bacillati > Actinomycetota > Actinomycetes > Micrococcales > Dermacoccaceae > Dermacoccus > Dermacoccus sp. CCH2-D9. The sequence goes on along the minus strand of NZ_LSJT01000094.1, from coordinate 32,746 downwards.
GTGTCGCAGCTGGGCACGTCTTTGGCGATGCTTGGCTGGACGCTCCTCGCCTACTCCGTGACGCACGACGTCAGGGCCGCGGCGCTGGTGGGTGCATTGCGCACCGCCACTCAGATCGTCACCGTGCTACCGGGCGGGCTGATCTCGGATCGCCTTGACCGTCGCAGCCTGCTCCTCCTCGACGCCGGGGTAGAGGTGCTCCTCTACGGCGTGCTCGCTGCCTTCATCGTCACCGACGTGCTGAGTCTCGGGCTGCTCGCAGCGCTGGCCGTCATCCAAGGCGCGTGCAGTGGGGCACTGGGCTCGGTGCGCCACACCGTTCTGCCTGACCTCGTCGAGGAGGATGAATTAGGAGAGGCCGTCGCGCGCATGCAGACGAGGGACGCGGTGATCGCCACCCTCGGCCCGCCCCTCGGTGGTGTGCTCTACGGCATCGCGCCGGTAGTGCCGTTCATGTCCAACGTGGTGCTCTCGGCAATGGAGTGGGCATTCACGACGCGCTTGCCGCGCCGCCTCGGCACACTCGACCGCGAGCGGCCCACCGAGCCTCTGCATGCCGCGCTGTTCGCAGGGTTCGGGTGGCTGCGTCGTTCGCGCGCGGCCCAGACGCTCCTGCTACTCGGGCTCATCGGGAACTGCGCGGTCATCTCACTCGCCATCGGGCTCAACCTGCACCTGCAGGCAACGGGGCAGGGCGCCTGGCGTGTGGGTGTGGTGGACGGCGTCGCAGGAATTGGCCTCGTGCTCGGCGGAATGCTCGCCCAGCGGGTCATCGGCCGGTGGTCGGCTCGTGCGCTCATCACGGCCGCGATGCTCACGATGGCGGTGCTCGTCGCCGTCCTCGCCGTCGCGCACAGCTTTGCGTGGATGGTGGGCCTCACCCTCCTGCTCTTCGTGCCCGTACCCACCGTCGCGGTGGCGGGGCAGCCCTACCTGCTCGGTCTCATCCCCGACGAACTGCGTGGACGCGTGCTGACGGCGGCAGGCCTCGCCTCCCTCGTGTTCAGCGCGGGCGCACAGGCCTTGGCCGGTCTCGTGCTCGGCTCGGCCGGTTTCGCGGCGCTCGCCTGGGGCGTGGCCGTCCTGCTACTGCTCGCGGCCGCCGTGGGGGCGTTCTCGGCGGAGGTGCGCGCCATCCCGGGACCCGGTGCCGAGAGCGCGGAGTGATGACGGCGCGGCGTCACCACCCGGGCCAGCCTGCGGGCGTGACCCACAGGTGAGCGCCGACGATCTCCCGACCGACGCCGAGGGCATTGCGCAGCGAGGGTTGGTTGTCGGGGTGGATCGTGCCCCACAAGACGTCGCCGTCGGCGGCCGGCAGCATCTCGAAGAGGTGCTGCATCGCAGCGGGGGCGAGCTTTTGGCCGCGGTGCGGCGCGTCGATGACGTTCTCGGCGACGGTGAATCCCGTCATGCCATGGGCGTTCCAGCGAAAGGCGGCGATGATCCCGACGAGTCGGCCGGCGAGGTGGATGCCGAAGAGCGTTCCCGCCGCGGCGTGTTCGTCGAATTCCTCCGGGGTCTGGGGCGTGGACCACAGACGCGTCTCGGGGTTCTGTTCCGCCAGATCGTCGTGGACCCGCTCCGCGAGCCGCCACGCGCCCGATGCCGAGATGGGCGCGAGGGTCACGTCGTCGAACCTCGTGCTCCGAGGACGCTCTCGCAACTCGCGAATGAGACCGGCCACGAGGTAGGTGTCCACCTCTGTCTGAAACCCGAAGGCTTCAAGGGAAACGCGCGCCGAGTCCGGCGACGACGTGAAGACCTGGAGCCTCCCGGGCGCGAACGGGGCGTAGGCCCGCGCGATCTCGTCGGCCATGGCGTGCCAGTGATCGCCCGACGACGCGTCGCCGACGTCGTGCGCCGCGATCTCCACGAACGGCTTGGTGAGGTCGCGACCTCGAAACCGGATCCCGGTGACGGCCCAGCCACCGCAGGGCAGGGTGAGGAGGCGATTGGCCCAGTCGACGGCATCGGGCACGTCGATGACGGCGACGCCGTCGCGGTAGGCGGCGCCGAACTCCTCGTCTCCGACCCACTCGGCACCTTCGGCGAGGTGGGCCCGCATGTTCGTGGCCAGCGTCGGTTCGTCGTACCAGTCGCGCAATCGGGGGTGGACGTCGCGCAGGGCAGCGGTCGTGATGGCGTCGTGGAGGCCGACTGAGGATTCAGGTGAGGTGGTCATCGCCGTCAGTGTGACCCGTGAGGTCCGCCGCATGCATCCGAATTTCCAGGGACCACACCGGGCCTGCGCGCCAGGCGTTCACCAGGCTCATCGGGCGCGACATGGCGCTGTCGGCGGGCGGGACTAAGCTTGGCGGGTGCCGAATCGCGTGTATCTCGACCATGCTGCCACCTCGCCGATCCACCCCGAGGTGATCGACGCGATGGCGAAACAGATGGCAATCGTGGGCAATGCGTCCAGCCTGCATACGAGTGGCCGCAATGCGCGCGGCGTCGTCGAGGAGTCGCGCGAGCGGATCGCAGCGGCTCTGGGGGCGCGTCCGTCGGAGGTCATCTTCACCTCCGGCGGCACCGAGAGCGACAACATGGCCATCAAGGGCACCTACCGCGCGACGCGCCGCATCGATGACGCGCGGCGCCGGCTCGTCGTCAGTGGCATCGAGCACCACGCCGTCCTCGACGCCGTCGAGGCGCTCGTCGCGCACGAGGGTGCGGCCGTCACCTGGGTCGAACCCACGAGCGACGGTGTCATCACGGCAGCAGCCGTCCGTGCCGCGATCGAGGCTGACGGTGGGCCGCGGACCGTCGCGCTCGTCAGCGTCATGTGGGCGAACAACGAGGTCGGCACCGTGCAGCCCATCGCCGAGATCGGTGCCATCTGCGCGGAGTTCGCGATCCCGTTCCACACCGACGCGGTGCAGGCGATCGGCCACGTCGACGTCGACTTCGCCGCATCGAACACGACGATGCTCGCGCTCACCGGCCACAAGCTCGGCGGGCCGCAAGGCGTCGGAGCGCTGCTGCTCGCCCGCGACGCGAAGCTCGACCCGCTGACCCACGGCGGCGGCCAGGAGCGTCAGGTGCGCAGCGGAACGCTCGACGTCGCCGGCATCCGGGGCTTGGCCGTCGCCGTCGAACTCGCCTGTGCCGCACGCGAAGATGAGGCCGCGCGTCTCGTCGGCCTGCGTGACGCCCTCATCGACGGCGCCCTCGCGCTCGACCTCGGTATCGAGATCAGCGGCGCCTGGACGCGCGGCGACGGCACGTCACGGCTCCCCGGCAACGCCCACCTGCGTGTTCCCGGTTGTGACGGCGACTCGATGCTCTACCTGCTCGACGCCGCGGGCGTCGAGTGCTCGACGGGCTCGGCGTGCCAGGCCGGCGTGCCGCGTCCCAGCCACGTCCTGCTCGCCATGGGCATCCCCGAGGAACGAGCGCGCGGCGCATTGCGCCTCACCCTCGGGCATACCTCGACGCAGGCCGACGTTGACGCCTTCCTGGAGGCGCTGCCGGCCGTCGCCGAACGCGCCCGCAGAGCCCAGGAAGCTACCAGGAAGGTGTCGTGATGCGCGTCGTCGCCGCGATGAGCGGTGGAGTCGATTCCGCCGTGGCCGCCTCGCGCATGCTCGAGGCGGGCCACGACGTCGTCGGGGTCCACCTCGCGTTGTCCCTGTCCGCTGCCACGCTGCGCGAGAGCGCTCGCGGCTGCTGCACGATCGAGGACGCCGGTGACGCCCGCCGCGTCGCTGATCGCCTCGGCATCCCGTTCTACGTGTGGGACATGGCCGAGCGGTTCAAGGCCGATGTCGTCGAGGATTTCGTCGCCGAGTACGAAGCCGGACGTACCCCCAACCCTTGTCTGCGCTGCAACGAGAAGATCAAGTTCGCGGCGCTGCTCGACAAGGCGCTCACGCTCGGTTTCGACGCTGTCGCGACCGGTCACTACGCGCAGATCGTCGAGGGCCCGAACGGCAAGGAGCTGCATCGGGCCGTCGACATGGCGAAGGACCAGTCGTACGTCCTCGGGGTCCTCGACGCCGAGCAGCTCGCGCACTCGTTCTTCCCGCTCGGCGACACGACGAAGCCGCAGATTCGTGAGGAGGCCGCGCACAAGGGCTTCTACGTGGCGAACAAGCCCGACAGCCACGACATCTGCTTCATCGCCGACGGCGACACCAAGGCGTGGCTGACGAAGCGGCTCGGTGAGAAGCCCGGCGACATCGTCGACACCGACGGTGAGGTCGTCGGCCGGCACGAGGGCGCGTACGCGTACACCGTCGGTCAGCGTCGCGGGCTCGGACTCAAGGTGCCGCGCGACGACCACGCGAAGCGGTACGTCGTCGACGTCCAGCCGAAAACGAACACCGTCGTCGTCGGAACGGCCGATCTGCTCGGCGTCGACGTCATCGAGGGCTCGCACGCCCGCTGGCCCGGCCCGCCGCCCGTCGGTGAGGTGCGGCTCGGCGCGCAACTTCGGGCGCACGGCGAGGAGTTTCCTGCGACCGTGACCGCTGACGGTGACCGCGTCGTCGTGCGGCTCGACGCGCGCACACGCGGCGTGGCGCCGGGGCAGTCGGTCGTGCTGTACGAGGGTACGCGCGTCGTCGGGTCGGCGACGATCACCGCGACGTCACGTGCGCCGCGTCAGTCGAGTTCTGTTGTTACGGTGGGCGATTCGACGACAAGGTCTGACGGTTCCCCGAGCGTCGGGGCGAGTGAGTAGGCCGTGGCGGATCTTCTCGGGCCTCGCACGAGCGGCGTCGGTTCGCTGCCCGACGTCGGGTCGCGCGATGCCGTGCGGCAGGTGCGCGACCTGCTCGTCGGGGATGTTCCCGACGGCTTCGGCATCCCGTACGTGCCGGAGCAACCCACGCGTGGGCCGGGCGCCGACATGATCGGCCGAGCTGGCGACCTGCTCGTCGAGATGCCGGTCGACCTGCAGCCCAGTGGCTGGCGCCTCACGCCCCCGGGCTCGGCTCGCGGGCGCGACCTGCGCCGCGCTCAAGGGCTCTTGCAACAGGATCTCGACGAGGTCGCCGAGGCCTACGACGGCTATGTCGGACCGCTCAAGACGCAGGTGTGCGGCCCGTGGACGCTGGCCGCGTCGCTGTGGTTGCCCCGCGGGGAACGCGTCGTCAGCGACGCCGGGGCGTCGCGAGATCTGGCACAGTCGCTGGCCGCGGGCGTCGTCGGCCACGTCGAGCACCTGCGACGTCTCGTGCCCGGCGCCGACGTCGTCGTCCAGCTCGACGAACCGAGCCTGCCCGCCGTGCTCGCCGGCTCGATTCGCTCGCTCTCCGGCATGCGCCGGCTGCACCCCGTCGACGAGGGACGCGCCGGTGACGTTCTGCGCGACGTCGTTGACGCTGTGCGGGCGAGCGGGGCGAGCGTGACGGCGCACTGCTGCGCGCCCGACGCGCCGATCGCGCTCCTGCGTCGCGCGGGCCTCGACGGTGTCGCGCTCGACACGTCGCTCGTCGCCGAGCCCCAGTTCGACGCCCTGGGTGAGGCGATCGACGGCGGGATGACGCTGTGGGCCGGGCTCGTGCCAACCACGTCGACCGAGCGTCACCCGCGCGCCCACGTCGAACGGTTCCTCGCGATGTGGAACCGCATCGGATTCGGGGCTGCGGAGTTCGACCGCCTCGTCGTCACCCCCGCGTGTGGTCTGGCGACGCTGCCGCCCAAGGACGCCCTTCGCATTCAGCGCCTCGCGATCGAAGCGGCCAGGATGCTGCGAGAAAGCGTCGGCTGACGTCGTCGACGCATCTGGTGCCATAGCTCGTCCTGCCGACGAGAGCGTCGAACCTGACGCAAGCAGCACACCGGCCTCGCGTGGCCTCAGCCGCGGAATTCCGGGGTTGTCGTGCCGGTGGTGCAGGATGGAGCACGTGAGCGAGACGACGCCCAGGAAGGGCCGCCAGGCGAAGGCGGACACGCTGCGCACCGACGTACCCGACGCGGTGCGCCACCGCGCTGCGGAACTGACCGAGCAGATCGACGGCCACCAGTTCGCGTACTACGTGAAGGATGCGCCCACGATCAGCGATGGCGAGTACGACGAGTTGTTGCGCGAACTGCAGGGCGTCGAGGAGAGCTACCCCGAGCTGCGTTCGCCGGAGTCGCCGACGCAGCGAGTGGGGGGCACGTACTCGACGGAGTTCACGGCCGTCGACCACGTCGAGCGCATGCTGAGCCTCGACAACGCGTTCAGCCCGGAGGAACTCGCGGAATGGGGCGACCGCGTCGTGCGCGAGGCCAACACGAGCTTCCACTACCTGTGCGAGCTGAAGATCGACGGGCTCGCCATCAACCTGCTCTACGAGAACGGCAAGCTCGTGCGCGGCGTGACGCGCGGCGACGGGCGCACGGGCGAGGACGTCACGCTCAACGTCCGCACGATCCAGGGCATCCCGCTCGAACTGCACGGCGACGACCTACCTCAGCTCGCCGAGATCCGCGGTGAGGTGTTCTTCCCGGTCAAGGAGTTCGAGGCGCTCAACGCCTCACTCGTCGAAGAAGGCAAGTCGCCGTTCGCCAACCCGCGCAACGCGGCGGCGGGCTCGCTGCGACAGAAGGACCCGGCGAAGACGGCCAAGCGGCCGCTGCGGATGCTGGTCCACGGCATCGGTGCGCGCACCGGGTTCGACATCACCCGCCAGAGCGAGGCCTATGAACTGCTCGCCGACTGGGGGCTGCCGACGTCGCCCTACGCCAAGGTCCTCGACACGATGGACGAGGTGCAGAAGTTCGTCGCCCACTACGGGGAGCACCGGCACTCCGTCACGCACGAGATCGACGGCGTCGTCGTCAAGGTCGACGAGATCGCGGTGCAGCGCGCCCTCGGCGCGACGTCACGCGCGCCCCGCTGGGCCATCGCCTACAAGTACCCGCCCGAAGAGGTCAACACGAAGCTGCTCGACATCGAGGTCAACGTCGGACGCACCGGCCGCGTCACCCCGTTCGGCATGATGCAGCCCGTCAAGGTCGCCGGTTCGACGGTGTCGATGGCGACGCTGCACAACGCGTTCGAGGTCAAGCGCAAGGGCGTGCTGATCGGCGACACCGTCGTGCTGCGCAAGGCGGGCGACGTCATCCCAGAGATCGTCGGGCCCGTCGTCGAGGCGCGCACGGGCGACGAGCGGGAGTTCGTCATGCCGACGCACTGCCCGGCCTGCGGCACTGAGCTCGCCTACGAACGTGAGGGCAACAAGGACATCCGCTGCCCGAACGGCCGCACCTGTCCCTCCCAGTTGCGTGAACGCCTGTTCTCGCTCGCGAGCCGTGGCGCCTTCGACATCGAGGCCCTCGGCTGGGAGGGCGCCATCTCGCTGCTCGAATCGGGGGTGCTGACGGACGAATCCACCCTGTTCGACCTCACCTACGACGACCTCGCCCGGGTGCCCCTCTACACGCGCGTCGCGAAGAAGAGCGACCCGGAGGCCAAGGTGCGCGACGGTCGCATCGTCTCGGCGACGGGGGAGAAACTGCTCGCCAACCTCGAGGTCGCCAAGACGCAACCGTTGTGGCGCGTCATCGTCGCCCTGTCGATCCGACACGTCGGCCCGACGGCGGCGCGCGCGCTCGCGACCCAGTTCGGTTCGATCGACGCAATCCGTGACGCCGACGAGGCGACGCTCGCCGCGACCGACGGCGTCGGCGCCGTCATCGCCCATTCGATCAAGGAGTGGTTCGCCGTCGACTGGCACGAGAACATCGTCGCCGGGTGGGCCGCGAGCGGCGTGCGCATGGAGGATGAACGCGACGAGTCGATCGAGCAGACCCTTGCCGGTCTGACGATCGTCGCGACCGGTTCGCTCGAGAACTTCACGCGTGACGGCGTCAAGGAGGCGATCATCGCGCGCGGCGGCAAGGCATCCGGCAGCGTGAGCAAGAAGACCGACTACGTCGTGCTCGGCGAGAACGCGGGGTCGAAGGCGACGAAGGCCGAGGATCTGGGTCTGCGCATCCTCGACGAGGCCCAGTTCACGCGCCTGCTCGAGGGCGGCGCGGCCGCTCTCGGTGACGGAGTGGGCGACGACGAAGGCGCAGCGGGTGACGAAGTGTCCGAGCTTGCCGTCGACGACGCGCTCGAAGAAGCTCACGCTCCGGTCGATCCGGAGCCCGCCGCCACGGACGATGAAACCACGGACGGTGGAACCGCACCGGCCGACACCACGACGAAGGAACCTGACGATGAGTGACGTGACGATCTACTGGCGGCCGGGTTGCCCGTTCTGCACCCGCCTCGAGCGCGCGCTGGGCGCCGACGGCACGCGCGCGACGTGGCGCAACATCTGGGAGGACGAGGAGGCTCGCGAGTTCGTCGCGATGGTCAATGACGGCAACGAGGTCGTGCCCACCGTCGTCATCGACGGCCGTCCCCACACCAACCCCGACCCGGCCCTGGTCAAGAAGGCGCTCGTGGGCTGAGTGCCCACCCGAGCACGCCGATCCACACACCACATAGGATGACGCCCATGTCTTCTCTCTCCCGCGATGAGGTGGCGCACGTCGCCGGCCTGGCCCGCATCCAGCTCTCGGACGACGAACTGGAGACGTTCGCCGGCCAGCTCGACTCGATCGTCGGCTTCGTGGCCAGCGTCAGCGAGGTCGCGGCCGATGACATCCCGCCGATGTCGCACCCGCTGCCCCTGACGAACGTGACGCGTGCTGACGAGGTGCGAGCGTCGTTGAGCGCCGAGGAGGCGCTCGCGATGGCCCCGGCGAGCGAGCAGCAGCGCTTCGCGGTGCCGCGCATCCTCAGCGAGGACTGATCCATGAGTGCTGACACGACCGACGAGACGAGCAAGGGTTCGACCGTGACCGACATCATCCGCCTCAGCGCCGCCGAGATGGCGAGCAAGCTCGCCGACGGCAGCCTCACCTCCGTCGAGCTGACGCAGGCCCACCTCGACCGCATCGCGGCGGTCGACGGTGACGTCCACGCCTTCCTCCACGTCAACGCCGAGGAGGCGCTCGCCACGGCCGCGCAGGTCGACGCCGACCGCGCCGCCGGCAAGACGCTGCACCCCCTCGCCGGTGTCCCCGTCGCCGTAAAGGACGTCGTGACGACGAAGGGCCAGCCGACGACGGCCGGTTCGAAGATGCTCGAGGGCTGGATCCCGCCGTACGACGCGACGATCGTCACGAAGCTGCGCGCTGCCGGCATGCCGATCCTCGGCAAGACGAACATGGACGAGTTCGCGATGGGTTCCTCGACCGAGCACAGCGCCTACGGTCCGACGCACAACCCGTGGGATCTCGAGCGCATCCCGGGCGGCTCCGGTGGCGGTTCGGCCGCCGCCGTCGCGGCTTTCGAGGCGCCCCTTGCGGTCGGCACCGACACGGGCGGCTCGATCCGTCAGCCCGCGTCCGTCACCGGCACCGTCGGCACGAAGCCGACGTACGGCGGCATCAGCCGTTACGGCCTCATCGCCATGGCGAGCTCGCTCGACCAGGCCGGCCCGTGCACCCGTTCCGTCCTCGACGCCGCGCTGCTGCACGACGTCATGGGCGGGCACGACGGGATGGACTCGACGTCGATCGACGCCCCCGTCCCGCCCGTCGTCGAGGCGGCGAAGCGCGGCGACGTCTCCGGCATGAAGATCGGCATCATCGAGCAGCTCGACGGTGAGGGCTACCAGAGCGGTGTCAAGGCGCGCTTCGACGAGGCCGTTACGGCCCTCGTCGACGCCGGCGCCGAGGTCGTGACCGTCTCGTGCCCGAGCTTCGAACAGGCGCTCGCCGCCTACTACCTCGTCATGCCGTCGGAGGTCAGCTCCAACCTCGCGAAGTTCGACGCCATGCGCTACGGCCTGCGCGTCTCGCCCGAGGGCGTCGAGGCTCCGTCGGCCGAGCAGGTCATGGCCGCCAGCCGTGACGCGGGCTTCGGCAGCGAGGTGAAGCGACGCATCATCCTCGGTACGTATGCCCTCTCGAGCGGTTACTACGACGCCTACTACGGCCAGGCGCAGAAGGTGCGCACGCTCATCGCACGCGACTTCGCCAAGGCGTTCGAGACGGCCGACGTCCTCGTCAGCCCGACGTGCCCGACGACGGCGTTCAAGCTCGGCGAGAAGCTCGAGGACCCGATGGCGATGTACCTCAACGACGTCGCGACGATCCCCGCCAACCTCGCCGGTCTGCCCGGCATGTCGCTGCCCGCCGGTCTGTCGGACGACGGGCTTCCCGTCGGCTTCCAGATCCTCGCACCCGCGACGAAGGACGAGCGCATGTACGAGGTCGGGGCCGCGCTGGAGAAGGCACTCGAGAAGACCTGGCGCGGGCCGCTGCTCGCGAAGGCTCCGGCACTGAAGGAGAACAACTGATGGACGCCGTCCTCGACTACGACGAGGCCCTCGCGACGTACGACCCCGTCATGGGGTTCGAGGTGCACGTCGAGCTGAACACGAACACGAAGATGTTCTGCGGCTGCGCCACCGAGTTCGGCGCCGAGCCCAACACGCAGACGTGCCCCGTCTGCCTCGGTCTGCCGGGCGCGCTGCCTGTCGTGAACGCCAAGGGCGTCGAGTCGGCCATCCGCATCGGTCTCGCGCTCAACTGCGAGATCGCCGAGTGGTGCCGCTTCGCCCGGAAGAACTACTTCTACCCGGACATGCCGAAGAACTTCCAGACGTCGCAGTACGACGAGCCGATCGCGTTCGACGGCTACCTCGACGTGGAGCTCGAGGACGGCACCCCGTGGCGCGTCGAGATCGAGCGCGCGCACATGGAGGAGGACACGGGCAAGTCGCTGCACGTCGGTGGTGCGACCGGTCGCATCCAGGGCGCCGACCACTCGCTGCTCGACTACAACCGCGCGGGCATCCCGCTCATCGAGATCGTGACGAAGCCGCTCGTCGGAGCGGGGGAGCGCGCGCCCGAGATCGCAAAGGCGTACGTCGCCGCGATCCGTGAGCTGATGCGCGCCCTCGACGTCTCCGACGCCCGCATGGAGCAGGGATCGATGCGCTGCGACGCCAACGTCTCGCTCATGCGCAAGGGCGCCGACGCGTTCGGCACCCGGACGGAGACGAAGAACGTCAACTCGCTGCGTTCCGTCGAGCGCGCGGTGCGCTACGAGATCACCCGCCAGGCTGCCATCCTCGACGACGGTGGCTCCATCCTGCAGGAGACGCGCCACTGGCATGAGGACACGGGCGTCACGACGTCCGGGCGCCCGAAATCGGACGCCGACGACTACCGCTACTTCCCCGAGCCCGACCTCGTCCCCGTCGCGCCGAGCCGCGAATGGGTCGATGAGCTGCGCGCGACGCTGCCCGAACCGCCCGCGGAGCGCCGCAAGCGTCTGCAGGGCGAGTGGGGTTTCTCGGACCTCGAGATGCGCGACGTCTACAACGCCGGCGCCGTCGAGACGATCGAGGAGACGATCGCTGCCGGCGCGACGCCGGCCGGTGCCCGCAAGTGGTGGACGGGCGAGATCGCCCGCCTGGCCAACAAGGCCGGCCAGCCGTTCGTCGAGTTCGCCACTGAGCGCAACGTGACGCCGGCGACGATCGCCGAGCTCGACGGACTCGTGACGTCGGGGCGCCTCAACGACTCGATGGCCCGTCAGACGCTCGAGGGCGTGCTCGCCGGCGAGGGCCAGCCGACCCAGGTGGCCGATGCCCGCGGCCTCGAACTCGTGCAGGACGACGGCGCGCTCGAGGCCGCAGTCGCCAAGGTCATCGACGCCAACCCGGACGTCGCGCAGAAGGTGCGTGACGGCAAGGTGCAGGCCGCGGGCGCACTCATCGGCCAGGTGATGAAGGAGATGAAGGGCCAGGCAGACGCGGCCAAGGCCCGTACGATCATCCTGACCCAGCTCGGACAGGCCTGAGCGCGAGCGGGCATGTGACGGACGAAGGGACGCCCATGGATCGTCGAGGATTTCTGACGGTAGCCGGCGCCGCGCTGTTCGGCGCCACGGCGTGCTCATCGGGTGGCTCGGGCGGCTCGTCGTCGGACCACACGGCGTCAGTGCCCACGACGTCCGTCGCGCCGACCGCGAAGGCGTCGAAGGGCGGCGGCAGCGTGCCGGTGAAGCTGACGATCCCGTCGATTGATTTCGACCGCAAGCTCACGGGCATGGGTCTCACGGACGACGGCGAGATCTCGCCGCCCCCCGGCGTGACGCAGTGGTACAACGCCACCGTCAGCCCGGGCCAGAACGGCATCTCGGTCATCGCCGGGCACGTCACCTATGACGGCCCCGACGTGTTCGCCAACCTCGAGAAGGTCAAGGTCGGCGATCAGCTCAGCGTCGGGTTCGCCGATGGTTCGTCGAAGAAGTTCGTCGTGGTGCGGGAGAAGTCGGTCGACAAGCAGGCCCTACGCACCGACCGGAGCGTGTGGGGCTCCTCGAGCACACCCAGCCTCGTGCTCATCACGTGCGACGCCGAATCCAAGCTCGTCGGCCAGCACCACCTCAACAACTTCGTCGTGTGGACGAAACCCGTTTCCGGATGATTCACCTGCATTACTGCGCAGTACCACTGACAATCCTCCCAGCCTGTGCTTAGCTGAATCACAGGCGGGGAGGGGTCAGCGTTCACCGCGATCCCTGCGGGGGCCGCGCAGAGCATGACGCACCGCCGAGTCCAAAGGAAATCTCGAAAGGTGCCATCATGAAGAAGTTTGCTGGTCTCGCAGCGGTCGGCGTCGGCGCGCTCGCCTTCACAGGTGCAGGCGCATCGCAGGCGGCTGAGACGCACATCAGCGGTAACCTGCAGTACACGTCGATGACCTACTGGTGCGACAAGGGCAAGCCGAACTTCGCATTCGGCTACCGCACGCTGAACAAGACGGAGTCGCAGGTCACGTTCACGGCTTCGGGCTTCAAGCCGCTCGTGACGAAGAACGTCTCGCCCTACACGGCGAGCCGTACCGTCTACGCCGTCGGGGGTTACGCAGGCAAGCCGATCACGGTGACGGCACACGCTGCCTCGACCGGTTCCTCCTTCAGCGTCTCGGGTCGCGTTCCGTCGAGCTGTGCCGGCCTGCCCACTGTCCTTCCGTTCACAGACTGGTCCGCCGCAGGCAAGCCCACCGCGCAGCCGGTGCCGACGAAGCCGGCCCCGACGAAGCCGGCCCCGACCAAGCCCGCGCCGACCAAGCCGGCTCCGACCAAGCCCGCGCCGACGAAGCCGGCTCCCACCACGTCGGCCCCGACCACCACGGGTCAGGGCCCGAAGGTCGAGACGGACCGCGTCGTCACGAACCAGAACGACACCACCGCTGCCGCGGCCGGCCTGGGCGCCCTCGCCCTCGCGGGTGGCGGGCTCGTCGTGGCGCGTCGCGCGCGCCGCTGACGAGCGTCTCGCGATGCACGGTGACGCCGGGGTCCTCGACGGATCCCGGCGTCACCGCGTCCAGGGCGACCTAGACTGACGCCATGAAGAACACCTTGGGGAAGTGTGTCGGCGCGGTCTCGGTCGCGCTCTGTCTGAGTGCGTGTGGTAGCGGTGGGGGAAGCTCGGACAAGTCCGTCTCCGTCTCAGCATCGTCGACATCGCCGTCGTCCGTCTCGGTCACGTCGTCCAGCTCCGCGCCCTCGCCGTCGGGCACGGCAGCGTCGAGCACGTCGGCCGCGTCGTCGTCGGCTGCCCCGGCCCCTCAGACCAGCGGCCCATCGTCAGCCGGTCGTCCCAGCGGCTCGGCCACGCCGCGTGCGAGCGCATCGAGCGGCGTCTCCAAACCCGGCGGAGGAAGCGGTGGCGCGAGCGTCGCGGTTCCGAGGTCCGCCGCGGTCAACATCTCGATCCCGAGCATCGGGCTCGATCACAGCATCGTGCCCGGCGGGCTCAACGGGGGCGTGCTGAACCCGCCGAGCGGCGTCATCCAGCAGTTCACCGGATACGGGCGTGTGACCCCGGGCAAGCCGGGCATCAGTGTGCTCGCGGGCCACGTCACCTACAACGGGCCCGACGTGTTCTACAAGCTGTCGAGCGCCCCGGTCGGTGGCCGGGTCACGATCTCCTACGCCGACGGCACGCACAAGGACTTCGTCATCACCTCGAAGGCCAGCGTCGACAAGAACGCGCTGCAGAACGACTCGCGCGTGTGGGGCGCGAGCGCCGCCCCGGTCCTCGCACTCGTCACTTGCGACTCCTCGAGCGGCTGGGCCAACGCGCAGCACCACACCAACAACTTCGTCGTCTGGGCGAGCCCCGCCTGAGATCGGTCCGGCACGGACCTCCGACTGAAGGCCGAACGGCCGACGCCGATGCGATCGTCGATGGCCACGCCGAGCGACGATGGCGGCCAGAGCGTCGCGGCCTCATGCGGGCCGCGTGGCCGCGTTTGGCGTGAGGCGTACGCGGCGACGAAGATGAGCAGGTGAGTGAAACCACCCGACGTCTCGTACTCCTTCGTCACGCCACCGCCGAACCGGCCGGCCCTGACGGTGACGAAGCGCGCCACCTCAGTGACGGTGGCGTGAGCGAGGCCCGCGCCGTCGGCCGGTGGCTCAAGAACGAGGGGCTGCTCGGCGATGTCGTCGTGTGCTCGCCGGCGCTGCGCACCCGCGAGACGTGGGCCGCCATCCAGGACGAGACGGGCCATGGCGTCATCATCACGATGGAGCCCGCCGTCTGCGAAGCCGACACGCAGACGCTGCTGGCCGTCGTCCACGAACTCGACGCGACGGCGCCCGAGGCGACGAGCGCGATCGTCGTCGGCCACGCGCCGGGTTTGCCGCAGCTTGCCCATGACCTGTGTGCCGGCGAGGGCGCGGACATCGATGTCGTCACGCGCGGATTCGTGCCGGCCTCGGCTGCCGTGCTCGAGACCACCGGAGCGTGGACCTCGTTCCTGCCCGGCGGCGCGAGCCTCACCACCGCTCGCCCCGGGACGGCGGGCTGACGCGGACACCGAACGCCGCCCTTCGCTGACCGCATCGTGAGATGCGCGTCTCACGATGTTGACCCATGAGTAACCCCGCGACAAAACTATGTGACATGGCACAGGTTCTCGTACTCACGCAGCGTGCGTTCTGATCGGTTCGACCGACACGACGCACGCTGATCCCTCATCGCCGCACAGGCTGGGGGATTTTTTGATGCCAGACCCTCGTGCACGACCTCCAGGTGAAAGTGGTGAGTACTGATGAGCGATACGGCGACGACCGATCGCGCACCCACCCCGGGTGACGTCGCGGCGAAGCGCGCAGGCGAGCAGGTGAGCGTCACCGGCGCGCAGAGCCTCGTCCTCGCGCTCGAGGCGCAGGGCGTCGAGACCGTCTTCGGCCTGCCCGGCGGTGCGATCCTGCCGGCCTACGACCCGCTGCTCGACTCGGTCTCCGTCCGCCACATCCTCGTCCGCCACGAGCAGGGCGCCGGTCACGCGGCGCAGGGTTATGCCGCCGCCACCGGCAAGGTCGGCGTCTGCATGGCGACCTCCGGCCCCGGCGCGACGAACCTCGTCACGCCCCTGGCCGACGCGTACATGGACTCCGTGCCGATCGTCGCCATCACCGGCCAGGTCAGCTCCAAGACCATCGGTACGGACGCGTTCCAGGAAGCGGACATCCGCGGCATCACGATGCCGATCACGAAGCACAACTACCTCGTGACGGACCCGGCCGACATCCCGCGCGCCATCGCCGAGGCGTTCCACGTGGCGCGCAGCGGCCGCCCGGGCCCGGTCCTCGTCGACATCACGAAGGACGCGCTCGTGTCGAAGACGACATTCTCGTGGCCGCCGCGCTTCGAACTGCCCGGTTACCGCCCCGTCATGACGCCGCACGCCAAGCAGATCAAGGCGGCCGCCGAGATGATCCGCGCAGCGGAGCGCCCGGTGCTCTACATCGGCGGCGGCGTCATCCGCGCCGAGGCGAGCAAGGAGCTGAAGGCGCTCGCCGAGCAGACGCAGATCCCCGTCGTGACGACGCTCATGGCGCGCGGCGCCTTCCCCGACAGCCACGAGCTGCATCTCGGCATGCCGGGCATGCACGGCAGCGTCCCCGCCGTGACGGCGCTGCAGCGCGCCGACCTGCTCATCACGATCGGCGCCCGCTTCGACGACCGCGTCACCGGTGCGCTCGACAGCTTCGCGCCCGAGGCCAAGGTCATCCACGCCGACATCGACCCGGCCGAGATCAGCAAGAACCGATACGCCGACGTCCCGATCGTGGGCGACGCGCGCGAGGTGCTGCTCGAGCTGGCGCGTGCGCTCGACGACGTCGACACCTCGCGCTACGCGACGTGGCGTGAGACGACGGCGTCGTGGAAGGAGCAGTTCCCGCTCGGCTACGCGACGCCGGAGGACGACAAGCTCGCGCCGCAGTACGTCATCGAACGCATCTCGGCGCTCACCGGGGCCGAGGGCACGTACGTCGCCGGCGTCGGCCAGCACCAGATGTGGGCGGCCCAGTTCGTGACGTACGACCGTCCGAACGCGTGGATCAACTCCGGCGGCCTCGGCACGATGGGCTACTCGGTGCCCGCCGCGATGGGTGCGAAGGCCGCCGAGCCGGAGCGCACCGTCTGGGCGATCGACGGCGACGGCTGCTTCCAGATGACGAACCAGGAACTCGCGACCTGCGTCATCAACGACATCCCGATCAAGGTCGCCGTCATCAACAACTCGAGCCTCGGCATGGTGCGCCAGTGGCAGACGCTGTTCTACAACGAGCGCTACTCGAACACCGACCTGCACACCTCGCACGGCGGCAGCCGCATCCCCGACTTCGTCAAGCTCGCCGACGCCTACGGCTGCGTGGGCCTGCGCTGCGAGCGGCCCGAGGACGTCGACGCGACGATCAAGCAGGCGCTCGAGATCAACGACCGTCCCGTCGTCATCGACTTCGTCGTGGAGCGCGACGCGATGGTGTGGCCGATGGTGCCCGCCGGCGTGAGCAACGACCTCATCACGATGGCGCGCGACATCACGCCCGTCTGGGATCGCGACGAGGACGACGCCGACGACGTCAACATCCCGGACGAGGACGAGGCGGTCGAAGCGGCCCGCGAGGATGGCGCTGCCACAGCCGACGCCGCGCAGACGAAGGAGCAGCAGCGATGACGACGAACCGCCACATCCTGTCCGTGCTCGTCGAGAACAAGTCGGGTGTGCTCGCGCGCATCTCCGGGCTGATCTCGCGACGCGGGTTCAACATCCACTCCCTCGCCGTGGGGGAGACGGAGGATCCGCACGTCTCGCGCATGACGGTCACGGTCGACGCCGACGACGTCGCGCTCGAGCAGGTCGTCAAGCAGCTCAACAAGCTCGTCGAGGTGCTCAAGGTCGTCGAACTCGACCACGCGAGCGCCATCGAACGTCAGCTCGTGCTGTTCAAGGTGAAGGCTGACGCCGCGACGCGCTCGCAGATCATCGATCTCGTGACGATGTTCCGCGCCAACATCATCGACGTGACCAACGAGTCGGTCGTCATCGAGGCGACGGGCACGCTCACGAAGCTCGAGGCGCTGCTCACGACGCTCGAGCCGTTCGGGATCCGCGAGCTCGTGCAGTCCGGCGTCGTCGGTCTGGGTCGCGGCTCCAAGGCCATCTCGGCGCGCGACAAGAAGAAGAACTGAACTTTCCGCCCGAGTGAGTGCTCGGGCAGAATCGAACCGAACAGGCCGCCGCTTCGATGCGGCGGACGTGATGAAGAGGAGTTTCTCCCGTGGCTGACATGTTCTACGACGACGACGCCGACCTGTCGATCATCCAGGGCAAGAAGGTTGCCGTCATCGGCTATGGCTCGCAGGGCCACGCCCACGCGCTCAACCTGCGCGACTCGGGCGTCGACGTGCGCATCGGCCTCGCCGAGGGCAGCAAGTCGAAGCAGAAGGCCGAGAACGAGGGCCTCACGGTTCTCTCGGTCGCCGACGCGGTGAAGGAAGCCGACGTGGTCGTCATCCTCACGCCCGACCAGGTGCAGCGCACGGTCTACGCGAACGACATCAAGCCCAACCTCAAGCCCGGCACGACGCTGCTGTTCGGCCACGGCTTCAACATCCGCTTCGGCTACATCACGCCCGAGTCGGACGCCGACGTCGTCATGGTCGCGCCGAAGGGCCCCGGCCATCTCGTGCGTCGTGAGTACGTCGACGGTCGCGGCGTGCCCGTCATCGTCGCCGTCGAGCAGGACGCCTCGGGTTCGGCCTGGGATCTCGCGAAGGCGTACGCGAAGGCCATCGGCGGCCTGCGTGCCGGCGGCATCAAGACGACGTTCACCGAGGAGACCGAGACGGACCTGTTCGGTGAGCAGGCCGTCCTGTGCGGTGGCGCGAGCCAGCTCGTCATGTACGGCTTCGAGACGCTGACGGAGGCCGGCTACCAGCCGGAGGTCGCGTACTTCGAGTGCCTGCACGAACTGAAGCTCATCGTCGACCTCATGGTCGAAGGTGGCCTCGCGAAGCAGCGTTGGTCGATCTCCGACACGGCCGAGTTCGGCGACTACGTCTCGGGCCCGCGGGTCATCGACGAGCGCGTCAAGGAGAACATGAAGGCCGTTCTCACCGACATCCAGAACGGCAACTTCGCCAAGCGCTTCATCGACGACCAGGACGCTGGCGCGCCGGAGTTCAAGAAGCTGCGCGAGAAGGGCGCCTCGCACCCGATCGAGAAGACGGGCAAGGAACTGCGTGGCCTCATGTCGTGGCTGAAGGACTCGGACACGGATTCGGACTATGTCGAGGGTTCGGCTGGCCGCTGAGGATCGCGCGAGCGGCGGTAGGACCGGAACGTAGTGAGGATCCTGCCGGAGCGAGCGTTGACGAAGCGGCCGAAAGAAGATGGCCGTTGATCCTGAAGCCTTAGCCGCTGCTGAGCCGGGCCCGGACACCCTTCGAGGTGGCCGGGTTCGGTCATTCTCTGAACGCCTCTCGCACCGCTTGCTCGAAATTGGGAGACTGAACGCATGCCTGAACTTCGCTCACGCACGACGACTCACGGACGCAACATGGCGGGTGCGCGTGCCCTGTGGCGCGCGACCGGCATGGGGGAGGGCGACTTCGGTAAACCGATCGTCGCGATCGCGAACAGCTTCACGCAGTTCGTGCCGGGTCACGTCCACCTCAAGGACATGGGTCAGCTCGTCGCTGGCGCCATCGAGGAGGCCGGCGGCGTCGGGCGTGAGTTCAACACGATCGCCGTCGACGACGGCATCGCGATGGGTCACTCGGGCATGCTGTACTCGCTGCCGAGCCGCGAGGTGATCGCCGACTCCGTCGAGTACATGGTCAACGCGCATCAGGCCGACGCGCTCGTCTGCATCAGCAACTGCGACAAGATCACGCCGGGCATGCTGCTCGCCGCGCTGCGTCTCAACATCCCGACGGTGTTCGTCTCCGGCGGGCCGATGGAGGCCGGCAAGGCCGTCATCGGGGAGGACGGCACGGCTGAGACGCGTCTCGACCTCATCGACGCGATGATCAAGTCGGTCGACGACACGGTCTCAGACGAGGAGATCACGAAGATCGAGCAGAGCGCATGCCCGACGTGCGGCTCGTGCTCGGGCATGTTCACGGCGAACTCGATGAACTGCCTGACGGAGGCGCTCGGTCTGTCGCTGCCGGGCAACGGTTCGACGCTGGCGACGGCCGCCGCGCGCAAGGAACTCTTCCTCGACGCGGGCCGACTCGTCGTCGACCTGTGCCGCACCTACTACGACGGCGACGACGACTCGGTGCTTCCGCGCGCGATCGCCGCGAAGCCGGCGTTCGAGAACGCCATGCGTCTCGACATCGCGATGGGTGGTTCGACGAACACGATCCTGCACCTGCTGGCCGCGGCGCAGGAGGCGGGTGTCGACTTCGACCAGGAGGACATCGACGAGCTCTCGCGCGTCACGCCGTGCCTCGTCAAGGTCGCGCCGAACAGCAACCAGTTCTACATGGAGGACGTGCATCGCGCCGGTGGCATCCCCGCCATCCTCGGTGAGCTGGATCGCGGTGGCATGCTCAACCGCGACGTCCGTTCGGTGCACAGCCCATCGCTCGAGCAGTGGCTCGCGGACTGGGACATCCGCTCGGGTTCAGCCACCGAGAAGGCCACCGAACTGTTCCACGCCGCGCCGGGCGGGGTGCGCACGACGGAGGCGTTCAGCTCGACGAACCGCTGGAAGAGCCTTGACACCGACCCGGAGAACGGCTGCATCCACTCCGTCGAGCACGCCTACACGAGCGAGGGTGGGCTGGCGGTGCTCAGCGGCAACCTCGCCCCCGACGGGTGCATCGTCAAGACGGCCGGCGTGCCCGAGCACCAGTGGAACTTCTCCGGCCCGGCCAAGGTGGCCGAGAGCCAGGAGCAGGCCGTCGAGATGATCCTCAAGGGCGAGATCGACGCCGGCGACGTCGTCGTCGTGCGCTACGAGGGCCCCAAGGGCGGCCCCGGCATGCAGGAGATGCTGTACCCGACGAGCTACCTCAAGGGCGTCGGGCTCGGCCCGAAGTGCGCCCTCATCACCGACGGTCGTTTCTCCGGGGGCTCCTCGGGTCTGTCCGTCGGGCACGTGTCGCCGGAGGCTGCGGCCGGTGGCGCCATCGGTCTCGTGAAGAACGGTGACGTCATCGAGTTCGACATCCCCAACCGTCGCGTCAACCTGCTCGTCGACGACGCCGAACTCGTGCGCCGTCGCGCCGAGCAGGACGAGCGCGGCTGGGAGCCCGTCGACCGTCACCGCCCCGTCTCGGCGGCACTCAAGATCTTCGCGCGCTTCGCGCAGAGCGCCGACAAGGGCGCCGCGCGCAAGGTGGACTGACCACTTCCCTCCCCGGCGACGCCCGCCGCGCCGAACCGATCGGTTCGCCCCGGCGGGCGCCTTCGTCGGCTCCTCGCATGTCCGCTCCGGCGCGGACCTGCGTGATGGCAAGGACTTCATGAGCGCTACGAGCCTCGCTCTCGTGCTGACCGCAGCACTCCTGCACGCCGTGTGGAACATCGCCGCGAAACGCGTCGTTGGGGACGGATACGTCTTCGTCTGGTTCTACGACGTGCTGTCGGCGATCGTGTGGCTGCCGATCGGGTTGGCCGTCCTCGCCTCCCAGGGGTGGCCGCTGACGTGATCGCTGCTGTGGGCGCCGATCGTCTCCGGCGTCATCCACATCGTCTACCAACTGTGGTTGCAGACCGCCTACGACCGGGCCGACCTCGGCGTCGTCTACCCCCTCGCGCGCGGCGTCGGACCGTTGCTGACGATGCTTGTCGCTGTCGCGTTCGGGGGCGAACAGCCCGGGCCGGCCGCGCTGCTCGGCGGGCTCGTCATCATCGCGGGCATCGTCGTCGTAGCGAGCGCGCGGGGTGGCGAGCGTCATCACAGCGCCGCGGACGGATTAAAGTGGGGCGCGCTGACGGGCGCGGCGATCGCGGGGTACACGCTGTGGGACGACGTGAGCGTCACGCACCTGAGCCTCGACCCGGTCGTCTATTTCGCCCTCGGCACCGCGTGGCAGACGGTCCTGCTGACGCCGGGGCTCGAACGCTCGCGCCGGGCGGGCGCCGAGGTCGCCGCCATCTGTCGGCGCTGGTGGCGGGAGGCCGCCGTCATCGCCGTGCTGTCGCCGCTCGCGTACGTCCTCGTCCTCGTCGCGATGCAGTCGACGCCCGTGGCCCTCGTCGCACCGGCACGGGAGAGCAGCATCGTCGTCGGTGCGCTGCTCGGGGCGTGGATGTTCAAGGAGCGCGGGGTGGCGCGCAAGCTCGTCGGCGCGCTTGTCGTGCTCGCAGGGATCGCCTTGGTGGCGAGCGCCTGACGGCTGCGCCCTGCGCGGTTCGCATCGCGAGACCTGCGTTTCGCATGGCAAGACGAGCAGCTAATCTGCGGGGCATGAGCAACATCGATCTCGCAGTCATCGCAGGCGACGGAATCGGCCCCGAGGTCGTCACCGAAGGCCTCAAGGTTCTCGACGCCGTGACCGACGGCGGGGTGAGTACGACGCAGTACGACCTCGGCGCCAAGCGTTGGCACGCGACGGGGGAGACGCTGCCCGACTCGGCGCTCGAGGAGATCCGCGGCCACGAGGCGATCCTGCTCGGGGCGATCGGTGACCCCAGCGCGCCGAGCGGCCTGCTGGAGCGCGAGCTGCTGCTGCGCATCCGGTTCGAGCTCGACCACTACATCAACCTGCGCCCCAGCAAGCTGATGCCGGGTGTCTCGACGCCGCTTCGTGAGGACATTGCGCGCGGCGGCATCGACTTCGTCGTCGTCCGTGAAGGCACCGAGGGCCCGTACACCGGCAACGGTGGTGCGCTGCGTGTCGGCACGCCGCACGAGATGGCGACCGAGGTGAGCGTCAACAGCCGCTTCGGCATCGAGCGCACCGTCCGCGACGCGTTCGAGCGCGCGAACAGGCGTGATCGCAAGAAGCTGACGCTGCTGCACAAGCACAACGTGCTCTCGTATGCGGGCCACCTGTGGCGCCGCACCGTCGAGGAGGTCGGTGCCGAATACCCCGACGTCACGCACGACTACGCGCACATCGACGCGGCGATGATCTACCTCGTCACCGATCCCTCGCGCTTCGACGTCATCGTCACCGACAACCTGTTCGGCGACGTCGTCACCGACCTTGCCGCGGCCGTGACCGGCGGCATCGGGCTCGCCGCATCGGGCAACATCAACCCCGAAGGAAATGCGCCGAGCATGTTCGAGCCCGTGCACGGCTCGGCCCCCGACATCGCCGGCCAGGGCAAGGCCGACCCGACCGCGACGATCCTGTCGACCGCGCTGCTGCTCGAACACCTCGGGCGCGGCGACGAGGCACGCCGTGTCGAAAAGGCCGTCGCCGAGGATGTCGCGTCACGCGGTGACGCCACCCGCTCGACGTCGCAGATCGGTGACGCGATCGCCGCCCGCCTCTGACATCTTCCCGATGCTGCCCGGGTTTCGCGGCGAGGTTGCCGCGAAACCCGGGCAACATCGTCGACGCTCCGCGCTCGCCCCGGACCCGATGACGCCCGCCGTGCTGCTTCGGCGTTAACCTGGGGCCACACAGTGACGCATCCCACTTTTTGCCAACTTGGAGAAGACCATGGCCCTGACGTTCCCGATGACGCCGAACCCCGCCCCGCGCGCTAACGCGGAGCGCGCCGAGATCCTGAGCAACCCCGGTTTCGGACAGAAGTTCAGCGACCACATGGTCGTCTCGATCTGGCGCGAGGGCTCCGGGTGGGGTGACGGCGAGGTCAAGGCGTACGGCCCGTTCCAGCTCGACCCGGCGGCGGCCGTCCTGCACTACGCGCAGGAGATCTTCGAGGGCATGAAGGCCTACCGTCACGAGGACGGTTCGGTCTGGACGTTCCGCCCCGAGAAGAACGCGGCGCGCTTCAACCGTTCGGCGAAGCGTCTCGCGCTGCCCGAGATGGACGAGAACGACTTCGTCGAGTCGCTGAAGGCGCTCGTCAAGGCTGACGAGTCGTGGGTGCCCGCGTTCGACGCCGGCGAGGCGAGCCTCTACCTGCGCCCGTTCATGTTCGCGTCCGAGGCGTTCCTCGGGGTGCGTCCGAGCCGCGAGGTGACCTACTGCGTCATCGCCTCGCCCGCGGGTGCGTACTTCAAGGGCGGCGTGAAGCCGGTGTCGCTGTGGTTGTCGCGCGACTACTCGCGTGCCGGCGTCGGTGGCACGGGCGCCGCGAAGTGCGGCGGCAACTACGCGAGCTCGCTCGCCGCACAGATCGAGGCGAACGAGCGCGGCTGCGACCAGAGCGTCTTCCTCGACTCGGTCGAGGGCAAGTACGTCGAGGAGCTCGGCGGCATGAACGTCTTCTTCGTGACCAAGGACGGCGAGCTCGTCACGCCGCAGCTCACCGGCACGATCCTCGAGGGCGTCACGCGCGACTCGATCCTCGAACTCGCGAAGGACCTTGGCCTCACGCCCGTCGAACGTCGCGTGACGATCGAGGAGTGGATCGAGGGCTGCAACGACGGCACGATCAGCGAGATCTTCGCGTGTGGCACGGCCGCCGTCGTCACGCCCGTGGGGCGTCTCGTGTGGACGGACGGTGAGGTGACGTCCGGACCCGAGGGCGAGGCCGGCCCGTACGCGACGAAGATCCGCGAGGCACTCCTCGCGATCCAGAAGGGCACCGCGGAGGACACGCGCGGCTGGATGACGCGCCTCATCTGACGGCGGGCCGCGCCCATGACGACTGCTCGGCGTGACGGCCCGGCATCCCGCGCGACGGGTGCCGGGCCGATCCCGCGTCTCGTCGCGAGTGATCTCGACGGCACCCTGCTCGACACCGACGGGCGCGTCAGCGATCACACGCGCGCGGTGTGGTCGGGGCTCGGTGCGCGCGGCATCGAGACGATCGTCGTCACCGCGCGTCCACCGCGCTGGCTCGATCACCTCGCGGAACTCGTGGGTGCTGCCGGATCGCCGGAGTCGACAGCCGACGATGTCGGCGTCCACACCCTGGCGATCTGCGCGAACGGGGCGTTCGTCTACGACTTCGCGACACGGCGCGTCATCGAGGCCGATGGATTCACCGCGGATGAGGCACTCGCCGTCGTCGAGCACCTGCGGCGACGCTTCCCGGATGCGGGAGCGGCCGTCGAGACCGAGCGTGGCATGTTCCGAAGCGCCGCCTACCCGGACGCCCACGCCGGCATGCCGGCGCACGACGCCGCCGTCCGTGACTGTGAGCTGACCGCGCTGCCGCCCGACGTCGTCGTCGGCAAGATTCTGCTACGCGACGAGGCATGGCGCGGCGATGCGTTCGTCGAGGCGTTGACGGAGTGCCTCGGTGGGCGTGGAGTGCTGGCCTACTCAGGAGCGGCAGGGCTTGCGGAGATCAGCGCCCCGGGCGTGACGAAAGCGGCCCGCCTCGAGGCCTGGTGCGCGGAGCGGGGCATCGACGCGAACGACGTGTGGGCCTTCGGCGACATGCCCAACGACATCCCGATGCTGACATGGGCCGGGCGCGGCGTCGCCGTCGAGAACGCTCACGACGAGGTGCTCGCGATCGCCGACGACACCTGTGGCCCCCACGATGCCGACGGCGTCGCCCGCTACCTCGAACGACACCTCACCCTCGATTGCCACCCCTGATCCTCAGCGGCTGATCCTGTTCACGTCGGCGCATCTCGTCCCCCTCTGCGACTTTCGTCCATATTCGCGATTCATCGACCAGGTTGAGAACGGTTCCAGAAGTGGACGTCAGTCGCAGATGTGTCAGGGCGCGGGGGGCGGCACATTCCAGCACGTCGAGCAGGCGTCGTCGCAACTCCTGCGAACTTTCGGCGAACTCGCGCTGACGACGAACGTACTCGGCGCGGCCACGCGGCGTCTCGACGGGGACGACGCCGTAGCCGAAACCGCGCACGTCGTAGGGGCTGGCCTCCATGTCGAGGGTGCGGATCTCCTTGGCGAGTTCGAACGCGTCGAGCACGAGGTCACTCGGGACGAGAGGCGCGAGTTTGTGCGCCCACTTGTAGACATCCATCCCTGCGTGCAGGCACGCAGGCTGTTCGAACTCGACCTGACGCTCGCGCGTCGGGCGCTCGCGATTCAGTTCGACGGCGTCGGGCGTGAAGAAGCGGTAGGCGTCGAAATGCGTGCAGCGGATGTCGGCGGCCTCGACGACGTCGTCCGTCGCGGCCTGGCTCAGGCGCAGCGGCAACTGCTCGTGGCGCTGCTCGCCCGGCGCGAGCTTGTAGACCATCGCCCACTCGTGCATCCCGAAGCACCCCAGGTGCGGGGCGCGATCGAGCGTCGCGGTGAGCAGCGACCTGACGAACGCGATGGTGCGGTCGCGTGCGTCGACGAACTCGTCGACGTCAAGGACATCGGCATCCCCTTCGGCCGTCGTGATGCGGCGGGTGAACCGGTCGTCGGTGATGGGCGTGCGACCGCGCTCGTCGACGAGCAACGCGACGCCTGCGCCCGGGTGCCAGCGCCGCAGCTTGCCGGGGGAGTAGGAGTAGTAGACGAAGAGGAAATCCTCGACGGGATGCTTGCGGTGCTCCTTGCGACGACCGAGATGCGGTTCGACGTGCGGGGCCACGCGTGCCTCGTGGGCGGCGACCCCCTCGCGCCACTGCGCCGGCGTCATCACCGCGACCTGCTCCATCACCCGTCGATCCTAGAACTCGACCCACGGCGCTGCGATCCACCGCCTGCTGCCGACACACCCCGTCAGCTGGCCGGCGACGACGAAATAGGATGGGCACATGCGTATCGCGAGGTTCACGACGGGTGATGACCCGATGTTCGGTCTGGTCGACGGGGCGGGCGAGAAGATCGCCGAGATCACGGGCGACCCGCTCTACACGAAGATCGAGCTGACGGGTGCCGTCCACCAGGTCGACGACGTGCGTCTGCTCGCGCCCGTCATCCCGCGCTCCAAGATCGTCGCCATCGGCAAGAACTACGCCGAACACGCGCGCGAGATGGGCGGCGAGGCGCCGAAGGAACCGCTCATGTTCCTCATCCCGAACACCGCAGTCGTCGGCCCGAACGACCCCGTCGTCATGCCGTCGATCAGCGAACGCGTCGACTTCGAGGGCGAACTCGCCGTCGTCATCGGGCGCATGTGCAAGAAGGTGAGCGTCGAGGAAGCGATGAAGGTCGTCTTCGGCTACACGATCGCGAACGACGTCACCGCCCGCGACCTTCAGAAGAGTGACGGCCAGTGGTCGCGCGCCAAGGGCTTCGACACGTTCTGCCCGCTCGGGCCGTGGATCGAGACCGAGCTCGACCCGTCCGCCACACGCGTGACGACACGCGTCGACGGCGAGGTGAAGCAGGACGGGCCGACGTCCGACATGATCCACGACGTCGCGCAGCTCATCTCGCACGCGTCGCAGGCGTTCACGCTGCTGCCGGGTGACGTCATCCTCACCGGCACCCCCGAGGGCGTCGGCCAGGTGCGGGCCGGGCAGCGCGTCGAGGTCGAGATCCCCGAGATCGGCGTGCTCGCCAACACCTACGTCGCTGACGAGGACGACGCCTGACGGCGCCCATTCCGGGCGGCCGAAGCGATGCGATATGGGCAGCCTCACACCTCGTCAGGTCGCAACCGGTGAGTAGCACTACACGTCACGACTTACCCTGAAAAGCGTGACTGACGCACCGATCGGCATCTTCGACTCCGGCTACGGCGGTTTGACCGTGGCGCGCGCCGTGCTCGACCAGCTGCCGCACGAGAAGATCATCTACCTCGGCGACACCGCCCGCGCGCCCTACGGCCCGCGACCCATCGCCGAGGTGCGGCAGTACGCCATCGAATGCCTGGATTCGCTCGTCGAGCAGGGGGTCAAGGCCCTCGTCATCGCGTGCAACTCGGCGTCCGCAGCCGTCCTGCACGACGCGCGCGAGCGCTACGACGTGCCCGTCGTCGAGGTCATCCGCCCGGCGACGCGCCGCGCCGCCGCGGCGACGCGCAACAACCGCGTCGGCGTCATCTCGACGGAGGCGACGCACCAGAGTGGTGCCTACACCGACAGCTTCGCCGCAGCGCCGCAGGTCAAGATCTCGAGCGTCCCGTGCCCGCGGTTCGTGGAGTTCGTCGAGGCCGGCATCACCTCCGGCCCGGAGCTGCTGACGGTCGCGCACAAGTACCTCGACGGCCTCGTCGACGAAGGCGTCGACACGCTCATCCTCGGCTGCACGCACTACCCGCTGCTGACCGGCGTCATCAGCTACGTCGTGGGCTCGACGGTGACGCTCGTGTCGTCGGCGGAGGAGACGGCGAAGGACGTCTACCGCGTGCTCGCCGACATCGGTCAGCTGCGCGATCCCGAGCTCGGCGCGACGCAGCACCAGTGGATGACGACGGGCGACCCGGCCGCGTTCGAGACCCTCGCGCGGCGCTTCCTCGGCCCCGAGGTGACCGCGGTGACGCGTGAGGCGGCGCTGTGAAACTGACCATCATCGGTTGCTCAGGCTCCTACCCGGGCCCTGAATCGCCCGCCTCCTGCTACCTCGTCGAGGCGGAGGCCGACGGCAGGCGCACCTCGGTGCTGCTCGACTTCGGCAACGGCTCGCTCGGCGCGCTGCAGCGCTACCGCGAGGTCGACGAGATCGACGCCGTCGTCATCAGCCACCTGCATCCGGACCACTGCCTCGATCTGTGCAGCTATTACGTCGTGCGCAACTACGACCCGCTCGGTCGTTTCGACGCCAAGTTGCCGGTGCACGCACCCGCGGGCGCACGCGAGCGCCTGACGCGCGCCTACGCCGTCGGCAAGCCCGAAGACCTGGGCACAGCCTTTGACTTCGTCGACCTCGTCGACCGTCAGACGTTCGAGATCGGCCCGCTGCGCATCACGCCGCACCTCGTCAACCACCCCGTCGAGGCGTACGGGCTCCGCGTCGAGGCCGATGGCGCCGTGCTCGCGTACACGGGTGACACGGACGCCTGCCCGGGACTCGTCGAGCTCGAGCGGGACGCCGACCTCGTCCTCACCGACTCGGCCTTCGTCGACGGTCGCGACGACGAGATGCGCGGCGTCCACCTCAGCGGCTCGCGCGCCGCGCAGACGGCCAAGGACGCGGGGGCGAAGCGGCTCATGCTCACCCACATCCCGACGTGGACGCC
The DNA here is from genome assembly GCF_001556795.1 of Dermacoccus sp. CCH2-D9. Taxonomy (NCBI): domain Bacteria; kingdom Bacillati; phylum Actinomycetota; class Actinomycetes; order Micrococcales; family Dermacoccaceae; genus Dermacoccus; species Dermacoccus sp. CCH2-D9. Next base: position 4,294 of record NZ_LSJT01000094.1, on the reverse strand, counting down.
CGTCGAGGACTGCCTGCGGGATGCTCGCACCGTGTGGGAGGGCGACGTCGAGGTCGCCGTCGCGGGGGAGACCTACGAGCTCTGACGGGCGTCGCGCGCCGTCGACGGACGGCGTGCCGTCGCGCCAGGATGGCGGATGACTCACAGGTAGGGGTTTGCTGCATGCCTACCTGTGAGTTACGCGCCATCCTCGGGTGGCGCAGTGTCGCGCCGTCAGAACGACACCGGCTGACGGGGGCGCGCACCGGGGGCGGAGCAAATTCGCGTGCGCTTGCTCACGGTCGAATGCCAGGATGACGGCATGTCGACCGAGATTCGCTACCCCCGCCCGCTGCGTCCCGGTGACACGGTTGCGGTGACCGCCCCGTCGGCGCCGGTTCGACCCGAACACGAGGCACGGCTGACTTTCGTCACTGACTGGCTGCGTGGCCGCGGTTTCGAGGTGGTCCTCGGCGAGTGCCTGATCGGTGACGGCATCACGAGCGGCTCCGCGCGTGCACGGGCCGATGAGTTCAACGCGTTCGTCCGCGACCAAGCGGTGCGCGCCGTCGTCCCGCCGTGGGGCGGGGAGCTGGCCATCGACCTCGTCGACCTGCTCGACCACGACGCGCTGCGAGCGGACCCTACCTGGGTCGTCGGGTGGAGCGACATCTCGACGCTGCTGCTCCCGCTGACGCTGCGCTCCGGCGTCGCAACGATGCATGGACAGAACCTCATGGACGCGCCGTACGGGCTCCCGCAGGGCACCGTGCACTGGCTCGACGCCGCCACGATGCCGGCCAGGGCGTCCTTCATCCAGGAGGACCCGCGCGTGCGTCGGCGCGGTGGGTTCGACGACTGGGAGCGTCACCCCTGCGCCGACCGCATGGATCTGAGCGAGCCGACGTCGTGGCGTGTACTCGCGGGGGAGCCGCGCGTCGACGTCTCCGGACGGCTCATCGGCGGATGCCTCGACGTCGTGTGCCTTCTCGCGGGCACCCCGTACGGCGACGTGCGCCGCTTCGCTCGCGACCACGAGGATGACGGCGTCATCGTCTACCTCGAGAACTGCGAGGCACCCTCGCTCGATGCTGCGCGCATGCTCCACGGGCTGCGCCTCGCGGGGTGGTTCGAGGGGGCATCAGCGGTGCTCATCGGCCGGACCGGTGCGCCGGAACGAGCCGGTCTGACGCAGGACGACGCGATCCTCGATGCGCTGGGGAGCCTCAACGTGCCGATCGTCGCCGATGTCGACTTCGGTCACGTGCCACCCGGCAACGTCCTCATCAACGGATCCCTCGCGCACGTCGTCGTCGACGGGGCACGCCACGAGATTCGTCAGACCTTCGTGTGATGCCCGGCGAGCCGGTGCCGGCACGCACTAGCCGGCGTTCACCTGGCGCTCCTAGCGTGTGAGCCCCCACAGGATGGCGGGTCCACGGCCGTCAGGCGAGCGCGAGCGGCATCTCCAGGCTGCGGTGCCGCTCAGCAGGCCTCGCCGCACTCGATAGGCTGACGCCATGACTGACGCAGCCACGCCCACCCCCCGCCACGACGGCCGCACCCCCGATCAGTTGCGCGAGGTGCGCATCACCCGCAACTGGCTCGATCATGCCGAGGGCAGCTGCCTCGTCGAGTTCGGTCGCACGCGCGTGCTGTGCGCTGCGTCGTTCACCGAGGGCGTGCCGCGCTGGCTCAAGGGCCAGGGCACCGGCTGGGTGACGAGCGAGTACGAGATGCTGCCGCGCTCGACGAACACCCGCAGCGACCGCGAAGCGCGCAAGGGCAAGGTCGGTGGCCGCACCCACGAGATCAGCCGCCTCATCGGGCGTAGCCTGCGCGCCGTCATCGACACGAAGGCGCTGGGGGAGAACACGATCGTCATCGACTGCGACGTCCTGCAGGCCGACGGCGGCACGCGCACCGCGTCGATCACCGGCGCGTACGTAGCGCTCGCGGATGCCATCGCCGACGCTCAGGCGCGCGGTCTCATCGCGAAGAAGGCGAAGCCGCTGACGGATTCGGTCGCCGCGATCAGCGTCGGCATCGTCGCCGGTCAGCCGGTGCTCGACCTCGACTACCCCGAGGACTCGACGGCGGAGACCGACATGAACGTCGTCATGACGGGTTCGGGCGGCATCGTCGAGGTGCAGGGCACCGCCGAGGGTGCGCCGTTCAGCCGTGACGAGCTCAACGCCCTGCTCGACCTCGCCGCCGACGGCATCGCCGACCTGACGACGAAGCAGCGCGACGCTCTCGCCGCCGACGCTCGCGAGCGCCTGCAGTGAGCGACGCTCGCCCCGCCGAGGCACGTACCCGCGTCGTGCTCGCGACCCGCAACGCCGGCAAGATCGCGGATTTCCAGCACCTGCTCGACGCAGCGCAGCTGCCCATCGACGTCGTGAGCGTCGGCGAGTTCGCCGACCTGGCCGACACCGTCGAGACGGGTGTGACGTTCGAGGAGAACGCGCGCCTCAAGGCCGATGACGTTGCGCGCGCGACAGGTCTGCCGGCGCTCGCCGACGACTCGGGGCTTGCCGTCGACGTCCTCGGTGGCTGTCCGGGCGTGTTCTCGGCACGCTGGTCGGGCACGCATGGCGCGGATCAGGCGAACATCGACCTGCTGCTCGCCCAGACCGGCGACGTGCCCGCGGACGAGCTCACCGCGCGCTTCATGTGCTGCGTGGCGCTCGCGGTTCCCGACGAGTCGACGCAGGTGGAGTTCGGCCATGTCGAAGGGCGCCTGACGCGCCATCAGCGCGGTACGAACGGGTTCGGCTACGACCCGATCTTCGAACTGCCCGACGGCCGGACCATGGCCGAACTCACCGCGGACGAGAAGGCTGCCATCAGCCATCGCGGGCGAGCTTTCCGCGCGATCCTGCCGCAGGTGGCAGCGCTCGTCTGAGGCTCGGCGAAGCTATTTCGCCGAGGTCGATGCCGTCGCCGACGTCGATGAAACCGACGCGGATGCTGACCGCGCACCAGATGGCGCTGCCTTCCACGGCAGCTGCACGGTCGTGCTCGTGAAGACCGCCTCTTGACCCAGTTCTCCCGTGGCCTGAGCGACGTCGAGCCCCCACGTCGTCGGGCGCTTGACGTTCGAGCAGGTGATCGTGAACAGCCGTTGCTGTGTCGGCGTCTTCACACCCGGGCGATGTTCGGGCGACAAGGCCGTCGTGCACTCAGGGAACTCATTCGTGTCCTGGGCCTCAGCGACGGCGAGCGTGAGTGCGGCATATTCGGTGGCCCACGCCGTCACCGTCACGTTCTCGCCCTGGTAGTGGGCGGACACGACCTGCGTGTCGACGGGCTGGTCGGCCTGGATCGGCGCGTCCGGATCTGTCTGCGGACTGCCCTGGGCCTTGGCATCGCCGAGCGCGAAGATCGCCGAGGTCGCGCCCGTGTGCGTGGCGTCGCCCCAGAGGCCGGAGATGGCAGGACGCTTCAGCGCGCCGGTGACGTGGCACGTCAGGGTCACGAGGTGGGTGACGTTCTTCAGGGCACCCTTGATCGGTGCAGACAGGGGTTTCTCCGAGGTCTTGCTGCACTGGGGATCAGCGTCACCTCCTGGGATGAGCTGCCCACCGCCCGCGGCTCGCGTGTTCTGAAGAACGAAGTCGGCCTCGGGCGCAGTCGCGAGCGTCAGGGCGTACGAGCCCCGGGTGTAGGTCGCCGAACGAACCCAGATCTGTGTCGGGACGAATTCGGGCGCATCGGTCGAACCTTCGGCGGGGACATCCGGATCCGTCGGGCCCGTGCCCTCGGGCAGATCGATGGTGGGGACGACGGAGGGCCGCGTCATGCGACTCGACGACGGGGACGCCGGGGTGATGGCCTGCGCGGAGCAGCCGGTGAGCGCGAGGAGCGTCGCGACCGCGATCGCGCGACGGGCGCGCTTCACGGCGTCGTGCCGACAGCCAGGGGGGTGGCGACGCTGGCTCCCGAGCCGCCGCCCGCGACGCGCACGATGAGGAGCGTCGCAGCATTCTGCTCGCCCGGGCAGTGCAGCGAGTACGTCGTCAGCATGCCCTGGACGCCCTTGGTTCCCGCAGTGCAGACGCCCCCCGCCGATGCTGACGGTGACATGCCGTTGGCGCCCGGGGAGGTCGGGGCCAGAAAGAACGTGGCGCCGGGGCGCGTCGTGACGACCGCGTCGTACGCACCGTTGGCGTACGTCACGGAGGTGATCTCGACTCTGAACGCGCCGGACGACGACGGCGCCGGGCTGGTCGGGGAGGGGGCCGTGGTGCTCGAGGCGCCGGCGCTCGTTGCGCTCGAGGATGCGCCGTTCGTGCCGTTGGCACTCGATGAC